>JBFFNJ010000011.1:0-22095 GCA_041563215.1 Candidatus Deferrimicrobia bacterium
CTGACGGGGAAGCTCCCCTTCGCGGGCCGTGAGGGAAGCCTCTTCGTCGTCGGGAGTGGATATCGATACAAAGGTGAGGGGTTTTCCGTGGACAGCGACGGGGACATGAGATTGAAAAAAGCGAAATACCGCCTCAAAGATTTCACGGTCCGGCTGAAATACTTCTACGGGGACGGTGGTTATCATGTGCCATCGTCGGTGGAAATGAAACTGCACGGGTGTACGCTCACCATCGACGTGGAACGTCTCTACGAGGAGGAACTCCATGAAGGGTAACAGGGGCAGGAGGCTATCTCTTTTCATCTTATTTCTCGCTGTGGTCCTTGCGACGGGCTGTGGTGATCGAAGCGAAAAAAAGAGCGCTGTGCCGCCGAAGGATGTCGTCGATATTGCCGTTGGCGACGGAGGTAAGGCTCCCTACTACGGAGACGCGATCGTCATCGGCTCGATCGGGGACATATCGGGGCTCATCCCGAACATCACCTCCGATTCGGCTTCCCGCGACATAGGCGACTTCATTTATGACGGCCTCGTACGGTACGACAAGAACCTCGAGATAGAGGGAGTTCTCGCAGAATCGTGGGAGATCAAGGAGGGTGGGTTGAAGATCGTCTTTCACCTGAGGAAAGACGTGAAGTGGCATGACGGGGAACCCTTTACCTCGAAGGACGTGCTCTTTACCTACAAGTTCATGATCGATCCCCGGACGCCGACGGCATATGCGGAGTCATTCCTGCAGGTGAAGAATGCCTACGCTCCCGATCCCTACACATTCATCGTCGAGTATGAAAAGCCCTATGCCCCCGCCCTCGGGTCGTGGGGATTGTACATTCTTCCCGAACATCGGTTGCGGGATACAGAGGACCCCATCAAGAGCGAGCAGAACAGGAACCCGGTGGGCACGGGAGCCTATAAGTTCGTGGAGTGGAAACCGGCGGAGAGAGTGGTGCTCGAGTCAAATCACGATTACTTTCTGGGCAGGCCCTACATAAACAGGATTATTTACCGGATCATCCCCGACCAGGCAACCATGTTTCTCGAGCTCAAGGCCGGCGGGGTTGACTTCATGGGCCTTACGCCTCCCCAGTTTCGGAGGCAGACCGAGATTGCGGAGTTCAATAAGAATTTCAATAAGTTCCGCTACATCTCCTTCTCCTACACCTACCTGGGATACAACCTGAAAAACCCCCTCTTCAAGGACAAGAGGGTCAGGCAGGCCCTGTCTCACGCCTTAAACAGGATGGACATAGTCCAGGGCGTCTTGCTGGGCCTGGGCGTTGAGGCCACGACTCCCTATAAACCCGATACGTGGGTCCATAACCCGGGCGTGAGGAAGTTCGAGTACGACCCGGAAAAGGCGAAGAAACTTCTTGCGGATGCGGGGTGGAAGGACTCGGACGGCAACGGGATCCTCGACAAGGATGGAAGGGAGTTCAGTTTCACGATCATGACGAACCACGGGAACGAGGCCCGTTCCAAAACCGCCACGCTCATCAAGTCATACTTTGAAAAGATAGGCGTTTCGGTGAAGATCCGGATTGTGGAGTGGGCGGCCTTTATAAACGAGTTCATAGACAAAAAGAACTTCGAGGCGGTCATTCTGGGCTGGGGTACCGGTCCCGAGCCCGACCAGTACAACATATGGCATTCGAGCAAGACGGGTGAGAAGGAATTGAACTTCATAAGTTACGCCAACCCCGAGGTGGACGAACTTCTCGAGAAGGGAAGAAGGACATTCGACAAAGAAAAGAGGAGGGGGTACTACTGGCGCCTCCAGGAGATCCTGGCGGAAGAGCAGCCCTACAATTTCCTCTATGTGGGCGAGTCTCTCCCCGCCGTACACAGGAGGTTCAGGAACATCGAGCCCGCGCCTGCGGGTATCACGTACAACTTCATCGAGTGGTACGTCCCGGAAAGTGAAATCCGCTACACAAAATTCTAACGGGAGAGAGCCTCGTGGGAAAGTACCTTGCAAAGAGATTGCTCCTCATGATCCCCCTCCTCCTGGGGATAACGATTATCACCTTTTCCGTTATCCATCTTGCTCCCGGCTCCCCCACCGACCTTGTCACGGACCTCAACCCGCAGGCAGGTGCAGAGGCGAGGGAAAGGCTCATCGCCTATTACGGTCTCGACAAGCCCCTTCACGTGCAGTACGTGAACTGGCTGAAGAGGCTCGCAACACTGGACTTCGGCCAGAGTTTCCAGCCCGACGGAAAGCCCGTGATCGAAAAGATAAAGGAGAGGATCCCCATCACCATAGAGATCAATGTGCTTTCCATGATCGTGATCATATCGATCGCGATCCCCCTGGGGGTGATCTCCGCAGTGAAGAAAGATTCATTTTTAGATAAGGGCACGACCGTATTCGTTTTCGTCGGTTTTGCCACGCCTACTTTCTGGCTGGCCCTCCTGTGCATGATCCTGTTCGGGGTCAAGCTCGGCTGGCTTCCCATATCGGGAATCAATTCGCTTGATTACGACAGGCTCTCTCTCTTCGGAAAGATCGTCGACCGGGGAAGACATCTTATCATGCCCGTCATTCTCGGAGCGTTCGGTGGTCTTGCCGGGCTCTCGCGGTACATGCGGTCGAACATGCTCGAGGTGGTCAGGCAGGAGTACATCCAAACGGCACGGGCGAAAGGAATTTCGGAAAAAAGGGTCATATTCAAGCATGCGATGAGAAATGCCCTTCTCCCGGTGATAACCATTCTCGGCCTGTCTGTCCCGACCCTCATCGGGGGATCGGTCATATTCGAGACCATATTCGCAATCCCCGGGATGGGGAGGCTGTTCTACCAGGGAGTCATGTCGAGAGACTATCCCGTCGTGCTGGGGATCCTTTTTATCGGGGCTGTTCTCACGCTCATTGGCAACCTTCTCGCCGATGTTGGCTACGCTCTGGCCGATCCCAGAATCAGGGAGGGCGAGGGATGAGGCGGTCGCTGCTGTTGTCCGATTTCTTCCGGAGGTTCACCAGGAACCGGCTCGCCCTCTCGGGGCTCGTGATCATTCTCTTTTTCTTCTTCCTGTCCCTCTTTGCAGGATATATATCGCCCCATGACCCCAACGAATTCGACGTCCGATCGATCTTTTCCCCGCCCTCGCGGGGACACCTGATGGGGACGGACGAACTGGGGAGGGATGTCCTGTCGAGGATGATTTACGGGGCACGGATATCCCTGAAGGTCGGCTTCGTTGCCGTGGGTATAGCGGTGCTCATCGGCACCTGTATAGGGTTGTCTGCAGGCTATTTCGGGGGGATCATCGATACCCTGCTGATGCGATTCGTGGATATCATGCTCTGCTTCCCGGCCTTTTTCCTGATTCTCGCCGTCATCGCCTTCCTCGAGCCGTCGATATGGAACATCATGATCGTCATCGGTCTCACGGGCTGGATGGGAGTGGCCAGGCTCGTCCGGGCGGAAACCCTGTCGCTCAAGAGCAGGGATTACGTCCAGGCAGCGAAGGCTCTCGGGGAATCAGACCTCAAGATAATGTTCAGGCACATCCTTCCGAATACGCTGGCGCCCATTTTGGTAGCGGCGACGCTGGGAGTTGCCGGCGCCATACTCACGGAGTCGGCGCTTTCATTTCTCGGTATCGGGGTGCAGCCGCCAACGCCCTCGTGGGGAAACATCCTGACGGCGGGAAAGGATAATATAGAGTTTGCCTGGTGGCTTTCCCTCTTCCCGGGGCTGGCCATTCTCGTGACCGTTCTGGGGTATAATCTCCTTGGCGAGGGCATCCGGGATTCTATCGATCCCCGCCTCAAGTGAGCTGCCGGAAGGACAGGGAGGATCTGGTGAACGACACCATATCTGTTGAAAGGATTACCTGCGGTTTCGATGTGGAGGGCCAGAAATTGTATGCCGTAAGGGACGTCACTTTTTCCATTCGCGAGAGGGAGACCTTCGCCCTTGTCGGAGAATCGGGGTGCGGAAAGACGCTCACGGCGCTTTCCATAATGCGTCTTCTTCCCCAGCCCGGCGGTTTCATCGAATCCGGACGGATCATGTTTGGGGAAAGAGACCTCCTCTCCATCGATGAGAAGCAGATGCGTGAGGTCCGGGGAAAGGAGATCAGCATGATATTTCAGGAGCCCATGACTTCGCTGAACCCGGTCTTTACGATCGGTTACCAGATAGCGGAGGTCTACACGGCCCACGGCGTCTGTGGCTGGCGGGAGGGCATGGAAAGGGCCGAGGATATGCTTGCCCGCGTGAAAATTCCCGATCCCGGTAGGCGGATTCGTGACTACCCCCATCAGCTGAGCGGGGGGATGCGCCAGCGGGTGATGATTGCAATGGCGCTGGCCCTCAACCCCTCTCTCCTCATAGCCGACGAGCCGACGACGGCCCTCGATGTTACCGTTCAGGCACAGATACTCGAGCTTATCGAGGAGATTAAGGATGCTTTCGGGATGACCGTTTTGCTCATCACCCACGACATGGGCATCGTCGCCGAGGTTGCGCACCGGCTGGCCATTATGTACCTCGGAAAAGTGGTCGAACTGGGCACCGTGTCAGACATTTTCCGGGATCCGCTGCACCCGTATACGAGGGGCCTTCTCCTGTCTATCCCTTCCCTCGAAAGGGAGAAAAAGAGGTTGAGGCCGATCCCCGGAATCGTGCCCGATTTGACCTCCCTCCCACCGGGATGCCCGTTCTACGAGAGGTGCCAGGAGAGAATACCGGAATTGTGCAATATTGCCTTTCCCGAGACGCGTGACTACGGGAATGGCCACCTCTGCGCATGTTACTGGGTGGAGAGAGGAGGGGACAGGTAAAGGGCATGGACCGGTCCGTGAAAGAAAGCATATTGGAGCTGAAAAATATCCACAAGCGGTTCCACCTCAAGTCGACCTTCTCCAGTCGGGGGGGGTTCGTAAAAGCCGTGACAGGTGTGACCATGGCCCTTTCCCGGGGAGATTCTTTTGGCCTCGTGGGAGAGTCGGGATGCGGCAAGACCACCCTCGGGAGGGTGGCGATACGGCTCCTTCGCGCCGAAGAGGGGAGGGTGCTTTTCGACGGGCTCGACATAACCGAAATCCCCGAGCGAAAACTCAGACCTCTGAGGCGGAGGATGCAGATCATTTTTCAGGATCCCTACTCCTCCCTGAACCCGCGGATGCGGGTGGAGTCCATCATAGGGGAGGGGATGCTCATCCACAATCTCGTTGACCGGCGGGAGTTGAAAGATGCCGTGGCAGAGGTGCTCGGGAGGGTAGGATTATCCCCCGATGCCATGTCCCGCTACCCCCACGAGTTCAGTGGCGGCCAGCGGCAGCGTGTGTGCATCGGGCGTGCGATAGCGCTCAAGCCTGATTTGATCGTGGCCGATGAGCCCCTTTCGGCCCTGGATGTGTCCATCCAGGCTCAGATCCTCAATCTCCTCGTGGAAATTAGGGAGGCGATGGGTGTTTCCTACCTTTTCATTTCCCACGACCTGAGAGTGGTCAACTTATTGTGCAACAAGGTGGCGGTTATGTATCTCGGGGAGATCGTGGAAACGGGAGATTGCGACCTGATCTTCCATGATCCCCGGCATCCCTACACGAAAGCGCTCATCGAAGCCATACCCAGGCCGGTTCCCGGGAAAAAGGGGAGGAAGATAGTGCTGTCGGGTGATATTCCTTCGCCCATATCTCCCCCGCCCGGGTGTTCCTTCCACACGCGCTGTCCGATCGCCGGTGCTATATGCGAGAAGGAGGAACCCCTGCTCAGGGAAGTGGGGGGACGTCTCGTTTCCTGCCACTTTGCAAAGTAAAGGCACCGGGTTCAGGTTCCCGTCAGCCGGGTTGATGACAGTCCTCCCTTTTTCGTTTCCCACGCCGAAAACCGCAATGCCACACAGTGTAGGATTTCTCTAAACGATGAATGTTATGAGGGAATATGGTCTCAGGGTGATGTCTGGCGGAACGGGATCGATTCGAGGGAGTCGTGCCTGCAGTAGGGGCAGAACCGCCAGACGGGGTCGACGGTCTTCTTGCAGCTCGGGCAGGTGTCTATGACCTTTTTGCCGCACTGGGGGCAGGCGACGAACTCGGGGCCCAGGAAGGCGCTGCATTCAGAACAGAGGGAGCCGGACTCGTCCTCCATCTGGATCACTTTCACCACCTCGTCGATGGAGGTGACTCCTTTCATGGCCTTATCGATAGATGCCTGGGCGAGGGTCTGCATCCCCTCTGCCACGGCCACCTGCATGATGTTTGCCTCACTTGCGTCGTTCGATGTCAGCTCCCTTACCTTCTGGGTAAAGGGAAGAATCTCGTAGATCCCTTTTCTCCCCCTGAATCCTGTGAAGCCGCATGAGGAGCATCCTTTGCCCCGGTAGAACTTGACATCTTTTTTTTCTTTGTCGCTTATTTTGAGTTTGTGGAGCTTTTCCCTGTCCGGATCTTCCCTTTCCTTGCAGTCGGGACAGATGACCCTGACGAGCCTCTGGGCGATGATGCCGATTATCGACGAAGCGATGAGGTAGGAGGGAATGCCCAGGTTCCGCATTCTCGTCACCGTGGCAACGGAGTTGTTCGTGTGGACCGTGCTCAGCACGAGGTGGCCGGTCAATGAGGCCTGCATGGCGATCGTCGCCGCATCGTAATCCCGCATTTCACCCACCATGATCACGTCCGGGTCCTGCCGGAGTATCGAGCGCAGGGCATTGGCGAAGGAAAGCCCCACTTTTTCGTTTACCGCCACCTGGCTTATCCCTTCGAGTTCGTACTCGACGGGATCTTCTATGGTCGTGATGTTCTTCTCGATGCTCTTTATCTTCGTGAGAGCCGAATAGAGGGTGGTGGTTTTACCGCTACCCGTCGGACCCGTAACGAGAATTATGCCCTGCGGTTTGGAGATCAGGGAGATGAACCTGTCGAGGTTTTTCCCATCCATTCCCAGGGCATCGACGGAGATGATGGCTTTTGCGGGATCAAGAATCCTTATTACCACCTTTTCGCCATAATGCGTCGGGAGGCTCGATATGCGGAGATCGAGCATGCTCCCCCCCACGCGAACGCCGATTCTACCGTCCTGGGGGAGCCTCTTTTCGGCAATATCCATGTTCGCCATGATTTTGATTCGTGAAATAATCGCGCCCTGGACCCACTTGGGGAGCTCGATGCTTTGCCTCAGCAAGCCGTCCACCCTGTTCCTGATAACGAGGTTTCCCCGGTCGGGCTCGATGTGGATGTCCGATGCGCCGATTTCGACTGCTTCGGAGATGATGAGGTTGACCATCCTTATTACCGGTGCCGCCTCGCTTTTTTTTCTCAGGTCTTCCGTATCCCGCTTCTCCTCCTTCGTTTCGTGAAGGACTTCAACCACCTTGTCGGCGGATATGTCTTTCACCAGCGTGTCCAGGGAAGCTCCCAGGTTGTAGTGGTGGTCGATTGCCCAGATTATGTCGCTTTTGGTGGCAACGGAAGGTTGAATGGTAAAGCCCGAGGCAAAACGCACGTCCTCGAAGGCCTCGAAGCTCAGGGGGTCAGCCATCGCTACGTGCAGGTCTTTGCCGTCTATGTTGGTGGGAATGATGAGATGTTTCCTGGCAACCCTCTCCGGGATGATGTCTATCGCCACCGGTTCGACGGCAGTGTTTTTCAGGTCGATGAATTGCATCCCGAGCTGAGATGACAGGGCCGTGGCAATCTCAATTTCCGTGCAAAAACCGGCCTCCACCAGAATTTCGCCCACCTTTTTCCTCTTCGTCTTCTGCTCGGCGAGCACTTCTGTGAGATCATTTTCAGAGATGAGGCCGCTTTCAATGAGGAGTTCCCCGAGTTTTTTCTTTATTTTTATTTTGCTTCCCACGCTATTTATCCCTATCTGGTAATCAAAAACAATACTACCAGATTTTTGGCGGTGGAAACAGGAAATCTATAAGTAATCGGTTTTGCCTCCGGCCACGTTTGCAGGAAAAAAAACCGCCTGATAGTGAAACCGAACTAGGTGAAGATCATCAAAAAAAAAAATGGAGTATAAAAGGGGGATGGAAATGAAGTGCCCAAGGTGCAACGGTCTCATGATTTATGAGCGGTATCAGGACATGCTCGAAGTTTTTTACGCGTGGAGATGCGTAATCTGCGGGGAAGTACTTGACGACGTGGTGATCAAAAACAGGGATGAAAAAAGCGGTCAGGACAAGAAGGCCGCCAACAGCCTGTAACGATAGGTTTAGACCAAGAGAAGACGTTCCCCCCCAACGAAAAGCCGGGTTTTACCCGGCTTTTTCTTTTTACATCCAGGAAAAAATCCGATATCTATATAGGTGACCCGAGTAGTGGTAGGTCGCGTGAGTTGCTATGAAAAGCAAGTCTCTCATATTACTTTCATTCCTGCTTCTTCTTGCCATACTTGTTCTCTTTGTCACTCTTTTCTGCTACAGGAAGTTCATAGAGTTCGTGGCGGGGAAAGTGAAAAGGGAAAGAGCGAAGCATGGTGATATCGTGCAAAAGCTCGTCGAAGGAGATCGGTCATCGAGTGATGGGGTCTCTGACAGGCTCAAATCGCTGGGCGACATGGACCTTATCGAGGCCATCCTGGACAGGAGTGCCCTGGAAAAAAATGTTCCGGTAAGCTATTTCAAGGGCTATTACGACGTCACTGGAATTACAAATAATTATATAGAAATACTTAAAAGCTCAGAATCGTGGAAAAAAAGGGCTCTTGCTGCGGAAAAGTTGGGCCTCATTGGGTCTGCAGAGGCCGTGCCACACCTTATCGATGTAGTCAGGGACGTGAAGGACGAGGATGAGGACGTGCGGGGGGCGTCTCTACGGGCCCTGGGAAGGATAAAGGACAAAAGGGCGTTGCCATTTTTGATAAATGCCCTCGGCTACCCGGAGAAGTGGCTTCCTCCACGCATAGGAGAAACCATTTACAGCATCGGGGAGGACGCCATTGAGCCCCTTATCAGGGAGCTCGAGAATTTTGAAAACGAAAATAGAAGAGCCTGGTCCGCGGAGATACTGGGATGGTTGAAGGCTGAAAACGCCGCGGTCTTCCTCATAGATGCGCTTTCGGACGTAAGTGCTGAGATGAGGGCGAAGGCAGTGGGGGCCCTGGGAAAGATCCGGGAGAGCAGGGCTGTTCCCAAGCTCCTCGAGATGTTGATATCCGATCCCGTGCCTTTTGTCAGGGCACGGGTCGCGCAGGGTCTCGGGGCGATTGCCCACCCGTCGGTCACAGACTATCTGATAAATATCCTGAAGGACCCCGAGTGGTGGGTCAGGGTGCGGGCCGTAGAGGCACTCGAGCAGATAGGCGAGCCCGCAGTGCCGGGTCTCCTCGTTGCGCTCCAGGAAGGGGATGGGGAGGTCCGGAGAATGGCGGGTATGGCTCTTGAGCGCATGGGTTACGTTGCACGAGTGCTTGTTGAGTACGGTGGGAAAGAATTCAAACCCGGTTTGAGGAAAATACTTCTCCTCGTTATAACGGCGGGGATAACGGAGGGAATGAGCGAAAAACTGTTTCACGCAGAGCCCACACTGCAGAAGAGGGTGGTGAGACTCTTCGGGGAGGCGGGGAGCAAGAAGTCGGCGGCCGCGCTCCTTGAGTTGCTTAACGCCTCGCCCGACTGGACGCTCAGAGCACGGATCATAGAAAGCCTGGGCAACATGGGAGCAACCGAGGCGATACCGGAGATCATCAAATACCTGAAAGCCGGCGATTACTGGGTGAGAACGGCCTCGGTGGAAGCCCTCGGAAAACTCGAGGCGCACGAGTTTGCCCCCGAGATAGCCGAAATACTCATTGATAAAAGTCCCATTGCGAGGGAATCTGCGTTGAGGGCCCTCAGTCGGTTGAAGGTCGACAGCTATGCAGACCGGATGATGCCCCTCCTTGATGATCCCTCGCCGGCTGTAAGGGCGGCGGCCATCTCCATGGTCCGCTGCCTCGGCATCCCCGTGGATACCGGAAGGATTGTACAGTGCATGAAGGATCCTTCTGATGAGGTAAGGATTGAGGCGGTACGCTATTATTCCTTCCGAAATGACAGGGATGTCTTCAGGGATGCAGTCGGGCTCATCTCAGGCGGCGCTCCGGATGTCAGGGATGCTGTCGCCGAATATCTCACAACGGTAAAACCCGTCCCCTTCCCCGAAATTATCTCTCTTTTGAACCCCATCCGCCTCTCCCCGGGGGAAGTATCCACCCTCATCCGGATAGCTTCCGGGATGGGCGGAAAAGAAGCGCACCGCTTCGTACTCGGGGAGACCGAGAGCGGGGACACCAGCGTAAGAGAGCAGGCGGTTTTTGCGCTTTCGGTGTTTAAGGAGAAAGGTGACAGCGCTATCTTCGTAAGGGGCCTTTTCGATCCCCACGAGGGGGTGAGGATCGCTTCCCTCATTGGTGTGCTAGAGGCTCCTTCTGTCCCGGCGGTCATGAAAATAGCGACGCCCCTTTCGAAGGATGCCGTTTTGGATGTACGCGTTGCCTTTGCCCTGGCAGCGGGCGCGGCGGGATTGTCGGAGCTCGCCCCCGTGCTCGTTTTCCTCAGTGAGGATCAAAGCCCCCGGGTGGTTGCCGCTGCCCTGATGGGGCTTGCATCTTTTGACGACCCCTCGACCCTTTCGGTCATTTACGAGAGGGAAAACGTAACGCAGATACGGGAAGAGATCGACCGCATAAACGACGACGCGCGGTTTCAACCGCTTCTCCTGCGACTTCGCAAAAATGCTCGGGAAACGAAGAACCTGGAGGTAGAGCTCCTTCTCACACCGGATATCGGTGGCTTCGTAAACAAGATCGTTGGACGCGTGAAGGGATCCCCCGATGAGAAGAGCAGGATCAGGACAATGGCCGTGTTGAAACTCGTCGCTTCTGCTGAGAACTTTCCGACCCTTCTTGGCCTGATGAAGACAGACCCGTCCCCGGAAGTAAGGATCAAGGCAATGGAGGCGATTGTGCATGTGGGAAGGGAAGATGAAGTGGTCTCGGCACTCTCCTCCATGCTCGCCGATCCTGCAATGAAAGTGAAGATCAAAGCCGCCGAGTTTTTCGGCGATTACGATGGAGCAAAGATTCTCGGGGAGGCTCTCCTTCACTCTATCGATACCCACGACAGGGAGCTGCGGGAGGCGGTCACCTCCTCTCTTTCAAAGATACTGAAGAAGGACCCGGAGAGGGTGACCGAGCTCACACGCATCATACCGGAGTCAAAGACGAAGAAGCTCGGGCTGATATGGCTCATGGGGAAAACCCGGAAGAGGGGCTGCCTCAAGTACCTCGTCAATATGCTCGGTGACGGCGATGGGGATGTTCGCGCAGCAGCGGTGGGGGCCCTTTCGAAATTCAAACGGAGGATGCTGATACGGTATATGGAGAGAATGCTCGGCGATCCCGACGAGCGTGTACGGGCTGCCGCGGTAAACGCCATATCCAGAACCGGAGATAAATCCGCATTCCCCATCATTTTGAACATGCTCTCCGATGGAGACGGGTTCGTCAGAAGGAGGGCGGCCATGGGGATTGCCAAGCTGGACGTGACACAGGCACGGAAGACCTTCGAAGCTTCTCTGTCCCGATCACCTGAACTCAGGCCATTTTACACCGGTATCCTCTACGGGTTGGGGATTTGCTACGAGGAACCGTCGAAGATGGATTCCGAGGCAAAAAAGGTCGTGTTCGAGCTGTGCCCGGAAGAGGAGATGATAAAACTGGCGCGATATGGAAAAGACAACAGGTTGAGACTGCACGGGATCAGGGTGCTGGCGCTGAATCAGAGCGAACAGTTCAGGGAGATCGTCAGCAATGCCCTCAAAGATTCCTCACCTGAAATAAGGAAGGAAGCAGAGAAGTACCGGTGGGAGTGAGCTTTTCCCAATGGATATGATCTACAGGTTTTTCGAAATTCTCTTTCTCTCCTATTTTGTTGTTTACAACTCCGTGAATCTTTTTTTCGTCATCTTTTCCTTCTCCGAGGTCAGAAGAAGGGTCGTCGGGAAAGCTTACGAGGACCTCGATATGATCATGGAATCCCCCTTTACCCCCCCGATTTCGATCATCGTGCCCGCATACAACGAGGAGAAAACGATTGTCGACTCCGTCAGTTCACTCCTCAACCTGAAATTTCCCATCTTCGAGATCATCATCGTTAACGACGGATCCGTGGATGGGACGCTTCGGGTCCTGAAAGAGGCTTTTGAGATGAGAAGGGTCGATATCAACTATATCGAGGGGATCACCACTGCCCCCGTTGTTGGATTTTATGAGTCGAAGAAGGATTTAAAGGACAATATTATCCGCATTGTGCTGATAGACAAAAAAAACGGTGGAAAGGCGGACGCGTTGAATGCCGGTATCAACGGTTCCACCTGCTCCTATTTCGTCTCTATCGATGCAGACTCCGTCGTCGACGAGATCGCCCTCCTCCAGGCATTCCGCGTTCTTCTCACCAATGAGGATATCATCGCCATCGGGGGCCAGGTGGCTATCCTGAACGGTTGTGAAATCGAGGGGGGGAGGATAAAGAAGGTCAGGTTGCCGAAAAGCTGGATCGCCCGATTTCAGATCGTCGAGTATATCCGCTCCTTTACCCTTGGCAGGACAGCGCTTTCCCGGTTGAACTGCCTTTTGATCATTTCCGGCGTTTTCGGCATTTTCAACAAGCACTATGTCGAGAGAGTGGGAGGGTACCTTACCCGGCACCTCACGTCGAAGATAACGAGGGAATTCACCGGCTACGGGAGGGAAACCGTCTGCGAGGACATGGAGATCATCGTACGCATTCACCGGTACTTGCAGGAGAAGAAGCTGAAAAAGAAGATATTCTACGTCCCCCACCCGCTCTGCTGGACCGAAGCACCCGAAGATCTCTCGAGCCTCTCAAAGCAGCGGAACAGGTGGCACAGAGGTCTCATGGAGAACGTGCTGTTCCACAAAAAGATGCTCTTCAACCCCGCGTATGGGCGGATAGGACTGTTTGCATTTCCCTACTACGCCTTTTTTGAGCTGCTCGGTGCGCCGGTGGAGCTCCTGGGATATGCCACGCTGCCCCTTCTTTTCTATGTGGACAAATTAAACTATACCTACCTCTTTCTCTTTTTCGCTTCTTCCGTTGGATACGGGGTTCTCGTTTCTGTTGCATCTCTCGTTTTCAGCGCCTGGCCGGAGAAGGGAGGCAAAAAAGAGGAGCCCGTCGAGACGCTCATCTCTTTCACCACGGCAGGTGAGATAGCGACGCTCGCCGGTTTTGCGGTAATGGAAAACTTCGGGTACCGCCAGGCGACGGTTTTCTGGAGGGTGAAAGCCTCCATCGACTTCTTCACCGGGAAAAAGGGATGGGAAAAATTTGAAAGGATCGGGTTCTTGAAAGACCGAGGGGAAAGGAGTGAAAATGACGTTCCTTACACGGTGCAATAAATGGTGGTGTTTTTTCACTACCTTCGTCTTCGTCCTGGTTCTCAGCGGGTTCAGTCATGGGGCGTACATGGACAGGGAGCTTGCGGAGGCCAGGGAGAGGGCTATGGAGAAGGATTTCGAGGGAGCCCTCGATATTTACGAGTTTATCCTGGATGACGACCCGGAAAACATCGAGGCCCTGAGCGGGAGGGCGAGGGTCCTTGCATGGATGGGAAGGTACAAGAGTGCGAGGAGTGCCTACCGGGAAGTGCTCAGGCTCGATCCCGGGAGCCTTGAGTCGATTACGGGAATTGCCGACACCTATGCGTGGGATCTTGATTACGAGAAAGCGAAAGAGATCCTGGAAAGGGAGCGGGTGAAAAACCCGGGAAGCAGGGAAATCCTGATACGGCTGGCACGGTACAACCTGAGGACGGGAAACAGGGATGAAGCGCTATACTATGCCCGGGTAATTCTCGACGACGATCCCCGCGACAGGGATGCCCTGGAAATAAGGAGAAAAGCCGCCGCTATCTACTCCTACGAGGCATTCTTCGGGTATTCCTACCTCAGTATCAACAACAGTTCCGATGGCCACAACCTCTACGGGGGGACCCGGTACGATTCGGGAGACTCGTATACTGTCTTCGGCCGGCTCGATTTTCTCGACCGTTTCAACGAAACCGAGGGAAAGATCACCGCCGGGGGGTCTTATCGGTTGAGCGACAGGCTGCAGCTTTCGTCGGAACTGGGCTTTGCGCCCGGTGCGGACATTTTTCCCACGGCCTCGGGCCTGGTCGAACTCGCCACGCCCGCCCTGGCTTCCTGGGTCGTATCCGGAAGCCTGCACTACTCCTATTTCGACGGGGCAGACCTCTTCGGGATTTCCATGGCGGGCGAGTATTATCCCTACGGATATCTCTCCATCCTGTCACGGTTTACCCTTTCGAAAATCGAGTTTGACCGCGGTGGAAGCTCAACGGACGGCGCGTTTCTCCTGAAGACAACGCTCTTTCTGGGAAGCACCGACCGGCTTTACGCCTACTTCGTTTATGGAAACGAGGCGCACAGGCCAAACACGATCGATCGGGTCGGTGACATCGATGCAAAGATCCTCGGATTCGGGGGCACGGTATTTTTCACCCACAACTGGGGAGTCTCACCTACTTTTGAGTATCTTGATAAAAACGAGGATACGCGCTACATGCAGGTGGGCCTGGAAATCCTGCACCGGTGGTAAATCGGTACAACAGAACATCAGAAGTGATGCAATGCGGTTTTCAGGCGAGGTGTCACGAACTGTGAATGGTAAACCAGAGACTACGTACCGGCGCTGTGGTGATTTTTGTGGTCAGGGCTGCAGATGGTGCACTTATTACAATCTATCTCGGTACAGAGAGAAAGCGTAGTGGATATGGTGCTGCTTTTTTCCGAGGTTTTGCCGTGTGTGTAGCAGTAGGAGGTTTCGGGCTTTAACAGAAGCGGTTGCGCGAGGAAAACAACGAGCAGCGCAGCCGGGACTGTTTTCGCTATCCTCCGGGAGAGGCGCTTTTTCGAGCAATCTTTCCGTCTTGGTTGCTCTATCCCGAGCAGGGCGTGTACCCTTTCCCCCACCTGAGAATCGGTGAGTCCCGTGAGCGAAGATTCGGTAACCAGCTGCCCACCCCTTGCTGCTTTTACGATTGCCCCCGCGAGAACGGCTGGATTGACTCCCCGTCGCACGGCGAACTCGTCGGCAGAAAGCTCCGTCAATGCCCTGAACCGCGCCAGCAGATCTTTCCTTGAAGGGAGGATGTAGAGTGCCTTGAGCAACGAACCAACGAGAAGCTTTTTCAGGGGATGTTTCATCTCGAGATGTCCCACTTCATGCATGAGAACGGCATCGTATTCTTCCTGACTCAGAAGTTTTCTCAGGGATTTCGAGACTATTATTTTCCTGTCCACGATTCCGCCGGCCAGGGCGAAGGGCACATGGCTGTCGATCTCCACGACTTTAAACCCGGCGACCCTGTTTCGATCTCCGGCACCGCGCTTTAGAATCTCGGGGAGGAATGGCTTCAGAAAGGGAGGGAAGGCCAGCCCCCGGATAAGATGAAAGATGCTCTTGAAAAAACCTGCGGGAATGAAGAGGAAGAACGCGATGGCGGCGATCAGGAAAATGAGGTTGAAGACCGAGGGGACAACGGTCTCCAGGAAGTGGCAGAGGTGAAGTATTATCTGGGAGTCGAATATCACGGACAGATAGTAATCGGCCTGAAATACCAGCACCAGGGAAGGGAGCAACAGGAAGACGGCGCTAACCGCAATCGACCTTCTGAACGCTCTTTCACATTTCTCTGTGTAGTGCGAGGTGTTCACCTTTCCATTTTTTTTTCTTCGATCAGCTTTTCCAGCAACCTCATTTCTTCGGGGTCTTCGAACACGCTGTCGACAAATGCCGCCATGGCCTTTTCACCGTCGATTTCGAGAAGCCCACGGATGACCATGTCGGAAACGATTTCCTTGTACTCCTCTCTATTATATATCGGTTCGAAGATGTAGAACTTACCCGATTTTTCCCTCTTCAGGATGTTTTTTTCCACGAGGCGGTTCATTACCGTGATTATGGTAGTGTAGGCGATCTTCTTTCTGGAGGAGAGGGCCTCGAAAACTTCTTTGACCGTTACCTTGCCGTGTTCCCAGAGGAAATCCATGACCTCCTCTTCCAGTTCTCCCAGAATCTGCTGGATTCCCTTTTTTCCCGGCCGGAAGGTAAATTTTATTGTCTTTTTCATGGCAACCTCGTACGTATCTATTTTCAACCTCGCAAATTATAATCTACTTAGTGTAAAAAGTCAAAGTTTCGAAGAAAAAAAAGAAAGATTATCGATATTGCCCCCGTTCTTGAATAATTTTTTGAATTTTCTGTCAAACAGAAGACATCAAAGTAACGAGAATGATTAACCTTTGACATGATGTAGAATGTCCGGTATGATACCGGAAAATACACACGGAGGGTTCTGGCATGAACGGTTCGAGAATTATGGTGGTCTCGCTTGTGGTTCTTTTCCTGGCATTTAGTGGGTCGGGATACGCCGGTATGCATGGGGGAAAAAAGGAAGAGGCCCATTCGGAATCGATGAAAGGTCACACGGGTAAGGAGCAGATGATGGAGGGCGCCCATGGTAAGGGGATGAGTGGTCACGGATCCATGGGGGAAGAGGCCTTCAGCGGTCAGGCATTCGGAACGAATCTGAAGGGGAGCATGGTAGACGTGAAGGCTAAAATGGAAAAGATGGGAATGAGTGCTCATGCCGGCATAACCCATCATTTCATGCTGACTCCAGAAAATCCACTTGCGGAAGGGACCGCAGCAAAAGTAATGGTAACCTATCCGGGAGGGAAGACGACGGAGGTTTTGCTCACCTCCATGGAAAATCACATCGGGGCTGACCTGAACCTCGACGAAAAGGGGGCCTACCGAATCGAGTGCGTCGTTTTCCGGGGTTCAGAGAAGCAATCCTTCCCCTTTGATTACGAGGTTAAATAGAGGCGAAGTTTTGCAACTGGCCCGTGAACTCCGGTGATGTGCGACTCCCTGCCTCGACCGGCAAAGGGCCCGGGATAGATTTCCAGGAGCAAAGGCTTTGCTTTGTTCCGCATGCTGCCATGGGGGACCGAATTTTCCCATGTGCAATCGTGCTCTTTTTTGCTTTTCTCTTTCGCAAGTTTTTATATTATACTAACAAGGATTTGGATTTTTTCGGGGGGATTGGTTTGAGCAAGCGGGTTACCTTCTTCATAATCTCTGGTGATGCCGGAAAGGTAAGAAGAGTAACAGTGTCGAAAATGTTCCTGCGGGCCGCTGTCCTGGCTTGCCTGCTCTTTTTTTCCTTCACCTGCTTCATGATATACGATTACAGGACCAGCATCAGCGACCGGCTGGAACTTGCCAATTTGAGAGAGGTGGCATCCGAGCAGCAGTTCATGCTCTCCTTTTTCGAGGACAAGTTCCAGAGGCTCGAGGCAGAGGTCTCGCGGCTGCGCGTCATCGACAGCAGGATCAAGGAATTGATCAAGATTCAGAAACCCGGTGAAAGGGGAAAGAGCAAGACCTATATCGGTGGAACGGAAGAGGAAGGCACGAGGGCATTTCTGAAAGACAGGCAGATCGTCGAGTTGCGCTTTGAAGAACTCGAGAAAGGCGTGCTCGTTAACCTCAAGAACCTTCAGGACATAAGGGGCATGCTCGAGTTCAGGCTCGAGGTGCTCGAGTCTCTCCCGTCGGTCTGGCCTCTTCGGGGTGTGGTATCCTCGGGCTTCGGGGTCAGAATGTCGCCCTTTACCAAGCGAACGGTGTTCCACAGGGGCCTCGATATCATGGCCCCGGCAGGTCTGGAGGTCCGGGCCGCTGGATCGGGAAAGGTCATTCGATGCGGGTATGACCCCGATTTCGGAAACGTCATCAGGGTGGACCACGGGTATGGATACAAGACCATATACGCCCACCTCTCAGAAATACTGGTCAAACCCGGAGAGGTTGTCGGCAAGGGTCAGGTTCTGGGAAGGGTCGGTTCTTCGGGGAAAAGTACGGGCCCTCATCTTCACTTCGAGATACGGGTAAACGGGGTTCCCATAAACCCCATTCGGTATCTCGGATAGTCAGTTTATCTCCAGGTGAAGTACAATAGAGTCCAGGGAAAAAAATCAGAACAGAGGGACGTTTGATGTTTCAGTGGGTATTAAAGAAGTTTGTTGGCACGAGAAACGAGAGGGAACTGAAAAGGATTGCTCCCCTGGTTGAAAGGACGAACTCTCTCGAACCGGATGTGAAAAAACTATCCGATAGCCAGCTTGCCGCGAAAACGGCCGGGTTCAGAGAGAGGATAGACAGGGGAGAAACCCTGGACTTCCTCCTTCCCGAAGCCTTCGCCGTTGTCAGGGAAGTATCCATGAGGGCGCTGGGCATGCGCCACTTCGATGTGCAGCTGCTCGGCGGCGCGGTGCTCCATGAGGGAAAGATTGCGGAAATGAAGACGGGTGAGGGAAAGACCCTCGCCGCCACCCTCCCCGTGTACCTCAATGCTCTGACGGGTAATGGTGTTCACATCGTAACGGTCAACGACTATCTGGCAAAGAGGGACGCCGAGTGGATGGGGCCCATCTACCGGTTTCTCGGTCTCGAGGTGGGGGCTATTTTTCACGGGCTGGACGACGCGGAGAGGAAGGCCGCCTACGGCGCCGATGTCACCTACGGCACCAACAACGAGTTCGGGTTCGATTATTTGCGGGACAACATGAAGTTTTCCCTCGAAGATATGGTGCAGAGGAAGCTCAACTTTGCGATTGTCGATGAGGTTGACTCCATACTCATCGACGAGGCGAGAACTCCCCTGATAATATCCGGGCCTTCAGAAGAGTCAACGGACAAGTATTACCGCTCGAACTCCGTGATACCGGGCCTGAAAAAGGAAAGGGATTATACCGTCGACGAGAAGTCAAGAACCGTGGTCCTCACCGAAGATGGGATGCCCAGACTGGAACGGCTCATCGGGGTTGACAATCTCTATGACCCGAACAATATAGAGTGGCTGCATGCCGCAAACCAGGCGCTCAAAGCCCATGCCCTGTTCAAAAAAGACGTGGACTACGTGGTAAAGGAGGGGGAGGTTGTCATCGTCGATGAATTTACGGGCAGGCTCATGCCCGGGAGGCGGTACAGTGACGGACTCCACCAGGCGCTCGAGGCAAAAGAGGGGGTGAAGATCGAGAGCGAAAACCAGACCCTGGCCACGATAACTTTCCAGAACTACTTCAGGATGTATGACAAGCTCTCGGGGATGACGGGAACGGCTGACACGGAAGCTGTCGAGTTCAAGGAGATCTACGACCTCGAGGTTATCGTCGTTCCCACGAACAGGCCGATGGTCCGGCTGGATAACCCGGATCAGGTCTACAGGACGGAGAAGGAAAAGTTCCATGCCGTAATCGATGAGATCAAGGAACTCAACAGTGCCGGGCGCCCTGCCCTGGTGGGAACGATATCCATAGAAAAGTCGGAACAGTTGAGCAAGATGCTCAAAAGAGAGGGCATTTCGCACAATGTGCTGAACGCGAAGCATCACGAGAAAGAGGCCCAGATCATAGCGGAGGCAGGACAGCAGGGGAAGGTGACGATCGCCACGAATATGGCGGGACGGGGAGTCGATATCGTTCTCGGAGGGGGTGTGGTTGACCGCGGAGGGCTGCACATCATCGGGACGGAGCGGCACGAGAGCAGGAGGATAGACAATCAGCTGCGGGGAAGGTCGGGCAGGCAGGGGGATCCGGGCTCGAGCCGGTTCTACATGTCTCTCGAGGACGACCTGCTCAGGATATTCGGGTCAGAAAAGGTATCCTATCTCATGGAGAAGCTGGGGATGGAGGAAGGACAGCCCATTGAGCACAATATGGTAACCAGGGCAATAGAAAATGCCCAGAGCAAGGTGGAAGGCCATAACTTCGAGATACGGAAACACCTCCTGGAATATGACGACGTCATGAACCAACAGAGGACGATTATCTATGACATGCGCAAGGAAATAATGGAGGGCGAGGAACTGCGGGAAACGGTCATGGAGATGCTGGAAGAGGTGAACTGGGAACTCGTAGAGACGTTTACCGATGAAAAGCTGTACCCGGAACAGTGGGATTTAAGTGGTCTTTCCGACAACTATTTTTCCACATTCGGTGTGAGACCAGCTCTCGATGGGGTCGGTGAGAGGAAGCAGACCCGCGAGGATATTTTCGAGTTGCTAAGAGACCAGGCGGTCATGACGTACGAGGAACGCGAGGCGATGTACGGCTCGGAGGTGATGAGATACCTCGAGAGGGTCATGGTTCTCAGCACCCTGGACGCGCTGTGGAAAGACCATCTCCTGGGGATGGACCATCTCAAGGAGGGAATCGGGCTTCGCGGGTACGGACAGCTCGATCCCCGGAAGGAGTACGCTCGGGAAGGCTTCGAGATGTTCTCGGATCTGGTTATACGGATAAAGGAAGAGAGCCTCAAGAAGCTGTTCCACGTCCGGATCCAGACAGAGGAGGATGTATCGAACATATCCCTTTCGGGGCCCAAAAAGATGGTGATGAGCAGGGGCGAAGCGGGGGTCGCCAGGACGGTGAAGAGAGAGGGGAAAAAAGTGGGGAGAAACGATCCCTGCCCCTGCGGAAGCGGGAAGAAGTACAAGAAGTGCTGCGGGAGCAACTGATGGGAGGTTCTGAACAGGCCTACGTTCCCGGTTTCAAGGCCGCATCGGTTTCCTGCGGATTGAAGAAAGACGGTGGGGAGGATCTCGCCATCTTCGTTTCCCGGCTTCCTGCCGTCTCGAGTGTGGTGTTTACGAAAAACCGGGTGCGCGCAGCGCCCATCATCTGGGCGCAAACACGGGCAAGCCTGAGGGACCTGCACGGGGTGCTGGTAAACTCGGGCAATGCCAACGCCTGCACGGGAGATGCGGGGGTAGCGGTTGTTGGTGAAATTGCCCGGGAAGTTTCCCGGCGGTTGAGCCTTCCCGAAGGGAAGATCCTCATTTCCTCGACGGGCGTCATCGGCGTACCCCTTCCCCGGGGCAGGATCATCGGGAAACTGGGAAACCTCTGCGCGGCCCTTTCTAACTCCGGTTTCAGCGGTGCCGCAAAGGCCATGATGACAACCGACCGGTACGAAAAAATATGCCGTAAGACCTTCAGGGCGGGAGGAAAGACCATAACGATCTGCGGCGTCGCCAAAGGCGCGGGAATGATATCCCCCGGCATGGGAACCTTGCTGGCGTACCTTTTCACCGACTGCCACCTTCCCCAGCGCAAACTCGACTCCATATTCAAAAGAGCGGTGGATAAAACCTTCAACAGGATCATCGTAGATGGCGATATGAGCACGAATGACACCGCTGCCGTTTTCGCAAACGGCGCGACACTCGCCAGGCCCTTAAAGGAGGTCGAAGTGGACAGGTTCGAGAGGAAAATGGCCGCGGTGATGAGCGAACTCGCCCTGAAGATAGTTGCTGATGGGGAGGGTGCCACGAGGACGGTAAAGATCGATGTCAGGGGCGCTGGTTCCAGGGGGAATGCGGAAAAGGTTGCGCGGGCCGTGGGCACGTCCCTGCTCGTGAAGACGGCTATATTCGGGGCAGACCTCAACTGGGGCAGGATCGTGGCCGCTGCCGGGAGGGCCGGGGTTCAGATCGACCCCCGTGGGATCGTTGTGTACATAGGAGGGGTGAGGGTGTTCGGGCCAGGCATGGAACGGGTAAGCGGGGGTATCAGGAAAGCACGGGAGAAGGTGAAAAAAGATTCCTATGACATTACCTTGGACCTCGGCGGGGGGAAGGGTGACTATTTTGTCATAACCTCGGATCTGACCTACGACTATGTGAGGATAAACAGCGAATACACGAGCTGAACATCCGTGGGGGGGACCCGCAAAAGCCGCCCCGGGGCATACGTGGACATAACGGAGCCTTTCCCCCGGAGGGCTTTTCGGTCGCTTTTTTCAGGTTTTTACTTGATTTTTTGAGCGCTTAAGGTTTTAATTAAAAGGTTTACGCATTAAATACTCACGGTCCGGACCGGGAAACCCGGTGGCTCGTCTTTATCGCGAGCTCGTTTTCCCGAGGGTGATGGAGCCGGAGGAAAAACCAAACAGGAGGGTACGTTTATGCAGGAGAAGGGTCAACCGAAAATTACCATGAAGCAGCTTTTGGAGGCCGGTGTCCACTTCGGGCATCAGACC
>JBFFNJ010000012.1:0-19426 GCA_041563215.1 Candidatus Deferrimicrobia bacterium
ACGGGTGAGGAGACGGGAATAATCTTCCTTGAGGGTCGGCAGCAGATCATACACGCACTGGCAGATGGCGCGTTCGATATCGGGTTGGGGTGTCTCCGTATCGTTGATCATTCTCGCCAGGTGATCCATGGCGCGACGCTCTGCATCCCGGTGGCGGTAGTAATCGACTACCGCGTTGCGCAGTAAGCGATAGAACCACGCCACGACAGACTCATCATCCCGAATCGAATCCGATTTTTTGATGCCCTTTACAAATGCAGCCTGAAGGATTTCCTCGGCATCGGAGGGATTAGCTATACGACCCTTGAGAAATGACAGAAAGTTCCGGTGATTTTCAACAAGTGTCGCCACTACATCCGGAGTATGATCCCTTGTGCCTTTCATAAGTGAATTTCCTCTAGTTGCCCTGATAAACTCATAGCCGAGGAATTTGACCCCCTACCCATAGGTATACAACTTTCTCATCAAGGGGTCCAACCATAGAAGTGTTTCACCATGTATTTTACTCGGTGAATTGCTCTCAACTACTCGTAAGAGTTAGAAGCGGGATTGATGACGGCAGTTGCCGTGAAGAAGCGTTGCAAGGAAGCGGCCTCGAGGGGGATATGAACCCCCTGGCTTCCCCGGACTCCTGGCGATCAATCCGGAAAATTGCGGAAACATGCTGCTGCGCCCCGGTACGCGGAGCCATATTCAGCCCGGGAATGCCGAATTCCCCCTGGGGAAAAATATATTTGACATACTGTAGAAAATGATTTATCCTGCCTCTTCAACGAATGATAGGAGGAAAAGGATTCTCATGGAAAACAACTACAGGATTGACACGCTGTGTGTTCACGGTGGCCAGGAGGAGGCGGATGAATCGACGCTGGCGAGAGCAGTGCCGATCTACCAGACCACCTCCTACATTTTCAGAGATTCACAGCACGCCTCGAATCTTTTCGGGTTGAAGGAGTTCGGAAATATTTACACAAGGATCATGAATCCCACGACTGACGTTCTCGAGAAGAGAGTATCTGCTCTCGAGGGGGGCGTGGGCGCCCTCGCCCTGTCATCCGGCCAGGCCGCAGAAACGGTGACCATTCTGAACATAGCCAAGTCCGGGGAGCAGATATTGTCTTCCACATCTCTTTACGGGGGAACGGTTTCTCTCTTTCACTCAACGCTCAAGAAGATGGGGATCGAGACGATCTTCGTGGATCCCTCCGACCCGGAGAATTTCAGAAAAGCCCTCACACCGAAAATGCGGCTCATATTTGCCGAGTCGATCGGAAACCCGAAGCTGGACACCCCCGATTTCGAAGCCATCGCCTCCATCGCCCACGAGGCCGGCATACCCTTCGTGGTGGACAACACGGTTCCCTCGCCGGTCATGTGCAGGCCCTTCGAATACGGGGCGGACATCGTAATCCACTCGACGACGAAGTTCATAGGCGGGCACGGGACGTCCATCGGCGGGATCATCGTCGATTCGGGCAATTTCAACTGGGCGAACGGGAACTTCCCGGATTATACTGAGCCCGACCCGGGCTACCACGGGCTGAGATACGTGGAAGCCTTCGGCAACGCGGCGTTTATCCTCAAAGCGAGGCTCCAGCTGATGCGGGACATCGGGCCTTCCATGAGCCCTTTCAACGCCTTCCTCTTCCTTCAGGGGCTCGAGACGCTCCACTTGAGGATGGAAAAGCACAATAAAAACGCTATGGAAGTGGCAAAGCACCTGAAAACCCACCCGAAAGTTTCCTGGGTGAACTACCCCGGGCTGCCAGATCACCCGACCCACGATCTTGCAAGAAAGTACCTGAAGGGAGGATTTGGAGCTATAGTGGGCTTCGGCGTGAAGGGGGGATACGAAGCCGGAAGAACCTTCATCGACAACGTGAAGCTCCTCTCCCTCCTTGCTAATATCGGGGACGCGAAGAGCCTGGTCATCCATCCTGCGAGTACCACGCATCAGCGGCTTTCCTCTGAGGAGCAGCTCGCTGCCGGGGTGACTCCGGACTTTGTGCGCCTTTCCATCGGGATCGAGGACCCGCGGGATATCGTCGAAGCTATCGACAATGCGCTCGATAAGTGCTGAAACGAGAGGAAATGGGCAGTGCCGCCGAAAGAACTTGAATAGAACTGGAAAAGTGACAGCTCGGTGGCGGTTGAAAACAGGGTATGAGAATCCGCTGGCGGTCGTATCGTCCTGAACCCCCCTCCGGAGTCTGTTCCCCTGCACCTTTCACAAGTGAACTTCCTCTTTTTAGCCTAATTGGCCTGTCCCCCAAAAAATGATCCATGTGTTATGAGAGGATTTTGGGAATGATTCTTACAAAGGAGGCGGGTCAGAGGCAGCTGGTTTCCCCTTAACCGTGCCCTCTACAAAAGACCGGAAGTGCGGGTTCTCGACCAGGCCGCTGCAAAGAAAACCCGGAAAGGGAACAAGAGGTTACATCGGCTATGAGGAAGTTGATGGAGGGAAAAAACTCCATCGTGATTGCCTAAAGGCTTCAAAGGGTGATGAAATGTGATAAAATCGCCGTAGTTGTAACCGGAGAAGGTGGTAGAGAGGGACCCCCTAAAGAGCTGTTGAAGGCGGAGGGAATCTACCGCATGCTGTCCGATCTGTACGCAATCTCATGAGGAAATAGAGAGCTCGGAAGGGGGTTCAAGGTGTCCAACGGAATCGTGTATCAGACAGATCTTGCCGGGTTGACGCCGCGAAGCAGGGGAAAATCAGGGATATCTATTCCCTCGATGATACGCACTTTATCGTTGCCACAGATAAGATATCGGCATTCGGAGCGGCCCCGGGAAAGTTTCGATAAACAATACGTGTGGGATTACCTCCTGACCCTTGCCTGGGGCAGGAGGTCTTCCGGCCCTGAACTTCCCCCGGAGGTGTTGAGGGGGACGGGGGAAAAGTACCGGGATGCGTTGCGTGATCTCACGGGGGAGGACATATGAGAGAATTCAAGAAGGTGTTCATCGCCAACAGGGGTGAAATTGCCTGCAGGGCGATACGGCCGATGCGCGAACTGGGAATCAAAGCTGTCGTGGGGTACTCGGATTGTGACGAACTCTCACTTCACGTGCGGCTGGCCGATGAGGCGGTTCGCCTCGGCCCGTCCCCTGCGAACATGAGTTACCTTGATATAGATGCCGTTGTAAGGGCCGCAAAGGACACGGGCTGCGAGGCGGTTTTCCCCGGATACGGTTTCCTGGCGGAAAACCCGGATTTCGTGGAAGCATGTGAGGAGGCCGGCCTGGTCTTTATCGGCCCCCCCGCCTCGGTTATGCGCATGCTGGGAGACAAGATAGAGGCCCGGCGCGCCTTCGTGGCATCGGGAGTTCCCGTGGTACCCGCCATCGAAGATGTGAGATCCTCGCAGGACGTGAAGGATTTCGGGAAGAAAGTCGGCTACCCCATCATAATCAAAGCCGCAGCGGGAGGAGGCGGCAAGGGTATGCGGAAGGTTCTGTCCGAGGAGGAAGTGGAAGATGCCTGTGAAGGGGCACGGTCCGTGGCGAAAAAGAGCTTCGGTGACGACAGGATTTACGCGGAAAAGTTCATCAAGGGAGGCAGGCACATCGAATTTCAGTTTCTCGTCGATGCCAAGGACAATGCCATACACCTGGGCGAGCGGGAGTGCTCGATACAGCGCCATCACCAGAAGCTCATCGAAGAAGCGCCGAGCAACTACCTGACTGCTCACCAGAGGAAGGAAATCGGCAACATGGTTACCCGGGCGATGAGTGAGATCGGTTACGTCTCGGCGGGAACGATGGAGTTTCTCTTCGATGACGAGGGGAGCTATTACGCCCTCGAAGTGAACGCGAGGATCCAGGTGGAGCACACCGTTACGGAGATGATCAGCGGGATCGACATCATCCGGAAGATGATCAGGATCGCCGCCGGGGAGCCCCTCAGGATGTTTCAGGAAGACGTGATCCTCCGGGGGCACGCCATCCAGTGCAGGATAAACGCCGAGGACCCGAAAAAGAACTTCGCCCCCTCCTTCGGGAAGATAACCTTCCTGCGGCAGGTGAGCGGACCTTTCGTGCGAACGGAATCGGGGATTTACCAGGGTTGGACGGTACCCGCCTACTATGATTCCCTGATCTCGAAGATATGCGCCGTTGGCAAGGACAGGGAGACGGCAATCCAGAGAATGAAGCGGGCACTCTTGGAGTACGAGCTGTGGGGGATAAAGACCACCATCCACCTTCTGGAGAGTATCCTCGACCACCCTGACTTTGCCGGGGGCAAAATAACGACGAGCTTTATCGAGGACAACATTGAAAACCTCACCGACTATATAGACGAGGAGGAGGAGGTCTTTAAAATCGCCCACCTGATAGCAGAGGTGTCGGCCGAGGGAAAAAACCCGCATGCTTTCTGATGTCGAAGGAAGGGGCAATACTTAAAGAGGGAGGCTTTGTAAAGAGATGTACGGAAAGAACAGGGATGTGGACCCGAAGAAAGTTATCAAGGATCTCAGGGAGTCGGGGAAGAAATATCTGACGAGCACCGGTCCCAGGGACACGGGACAATCCGACTACAAGAACAGGATCACCATGTTCGATCTGCGGAAACTGGCCCCCGTGTACAACAGGACCGGCTATTTTTCCGTGGAGCTTCACGGGGGCGCCCGGTTTCACCAGGACCTTTTGAACAACAAAATTAGCCCCTTCGAGGAGGTGATGGAATGGCGTCACCTGATGCCCGACGTCCTGACACAGACGCTCATCAGGGCCACCAACGTGTGGGGTTACCGGATGTACCCGAGAAATGTCATCGAGATGGCGGTAAAATCTTTCGTTCCCTATATAGACGTGTGGCGCTGTTTCGATTTTCTGAATTACATTCCCAACATGACACCCATTGCCGAAGTGGTGCTCCGGGAGGGAAAGATATTCCAGCCCGCTATTTCATTTACGGAATCTCCCGAGTGCACCGATGAATACTATCTCAGCGTCGTTGACGAAATCGTCCGGCTTTCAGGGGGGCACGATTCGATAATCCTCTGCATCAAGGACATGGCAGGGGTGGGATCTCCCAAGAGGATACACCGCCTGGTATCGGCAATCCTTGATTCCTATCCGGACATGGTGGTCCAGTACCACCGGCACTCCACCGATGCGCTCGCGATTCCCGCTATAGCCGAAGCCGCCAAGGCAGGGGCGATTCTCTTCGATACCACCGATGACGCCTTCTCCCGTTTCTACGGCCACCCGCCCGTTCGGCCCCTGGCGTCCTACCTGAAGGAGCTCGGCTTCGATGTGGTCCTGGATACGGATGCCGCAGATGAGGCCTCCGATGTGATCAGGAAATTTATGCGCAGCTACGATTCCTTCGAGTCACCCTACAAGGGCTTCTCTTACGATGTGAAGCAGCACAGGATGCCCGGCGGCGCTTTTCCCAGCTCCTTCGAGCAGGCCGAAAAAGGGGGGTTTCTCGATCTCATGCCCTCCATCCTCAAAGGGATGTCCTACGGGAACAGGATAATCAAGTATTTCGACGTGACACCGGGGTCACAGATTACCTGGACGACCTGGGCGGGGCTCATCCAGCGCTTCAACAAGGAGGAGGGAGCCCAGGGGCTTACGAAGCTCTTTGCGTCACTCATCCGCTATTTCGACAACGGCGAGGACTTCGACAGCCTCGATGATGAAGATGCACAGCGCTTGTTGCGGATGTACTCCCACGCCACCGATGATCTGAAGAACCTCCTTCTCGGAAGGTACGGACCGCTGCCATTCGGGTGGCCCGATGACTGGGTCTACCGGAGCGTGTTCGGTGAAAACTTCAAGGAGATCATCGACCGTGAACGCATAGAGGCCTCGCCTCTGGATCTGCTGTCGCAGGAAAACCTCGAAGCTGCCAGGGCGAGTTGTGATCGTGATATCGAGCGCCACGCCACGGATGAGGAGTTCGTCCTCTACCTGATGCACCCGAAGGCGACGGTGGACTTCATCAAATTCAGGGAGCACTACGGATTCACCGATCTCCTCCCCACACCGGTGTGGCTCCACGGCCTCCAAAAACCCGGCGATCGAGTCCACTTTCGCATGGAAAACAAGCCCCACGTCATAGAACTCGTCTCCGTGGGCGAGGGTGTGAAGGGTGTAAAGCAGGTCATTCTCTCCGTGGACAACGTGATGCACGTCTTCGAGGTAGAAATGCCCGATATGGTTCCCCAAAAAATCATCCGGAAGGCCCGCCCCGGCGTTCCCGGTGAGGTTCCGTCTCCCGTCAAGGGAACGGTGTGGAGAATCGGATCGAAGGACAGGCAGCTCAACGAGGGGGACCTTGTGAAAAAGGGTGAGGAGATTATGAACATCGAGGTGATGAAAACGGAAAATGCCATCAAGGCTCCCCTATCAGGCCTTATCAAGGAGGTTTGCGTCTCCCTGAACGAGAACGTGGAGGAGGCACAGCTGCTCATCGTGATTGAAGAGGAGAAGGGCGGTTAGGACTTTTTTCTCTTTCACGGGGGGGAACGCTAAAGTGTTGCAGTTTATGTAATGATTTTTCTCCATCGAGATCCAGGTAAGTCACGCGAGTAAATCCCGATAATTAAATCCAAGAAATTGAGACATTTTGTATCCTTTTCAGATCGGAATCCGTCTGAACCATCAAATGGTAAGAAATCAACATAAAAAGGGGGTGATGGAAAAATATTCTCCATTTGATTTGCAGAAAAAATGTCGGACGTAAGCTTTACGGGAAGGATGACTGGTAGCATGTAACCAACCCTTTAAAGAACGTAAAGGAGGAGGGGTCATGAAGGACACACTGAAAAAAGGATTGGAGTACACACACCGGTATAGAGTTCCTGAAAACAAGACAGTCCCTTATATCTATCCGGAGTCAAAACCATTCCAGGAGATACCGAAGGTATTCGCCACGGGATTTATGGTAGCGCTCATGGAATGGGCATGTGCGGAGGCTATGGTGCCGCATCTGGAGCCGGGGGAGTGCAGCGTCGGAATCGATGTGAACGTTACCCACACAGCGGCGACCCCGCCCGGGATGGAAGTAACTGTTGACGTACTGTGCACTGGTGTTGATGGACAGCGCACGAAATGGGAGATCGTCGCACGCGATGAAGTCGATGAGATCGGGAGGGGAACACACGAACGATTTACGGTGAATATTGACAGGTTCAATGCCCGGGTTGCGAAAAAAACTGTTCAGGCTTCCAATGTTGTATAGGTAAATTGGGGTAAGAAATCCATTTGAAGAGGAGGGGAAAACCATGGCAACCATAGATGACCTTGTCAAAATACGTGGCGTGGTAATCGCTTTTGAGTTTGCTCCCGATGGGACACTGGCACAGTATGAAGCGAACGTGGAGGCGCCACCTGAGTTGGCAGCAATGGCAGCACAGTTTTGCGCATCGATCACCATGAACTTCAACACGTTGGCTGGCGCATTCACGAAATTGAACGCCATGCCCTGGGTTCCTCAACAGGGATGGACGTATTCCGGCGGAGAGTACACGTGCGTCATAGGTGATGGTGGGAATAGGGGTGTGTTCGCCGAAACCGAAGAAGCAGATTTCAATCAGATCTTCGGCACTCTGCTTGGAAAATCTTGATTGCGCCATGCGAACCGGGGCTTGGATCGAGCCCGAAAGAGATACGGCGACATGATAAGAAAGGGGTGAATCATGAGATATCTACGAGTGATCCTTATAGTAACTCTTGCCATGACTTTCTCTGCAGCATTGCTCTTCGCGGAACCGCCGAAGGACCCAGGGAAGGCCGAGGCTGAGGCCGAAAGATCGGGCATGTCCAACACGGTCAGGATTTTTGGGAAAGATACGTGTCCCTTCACGGTTCGCGCCCTTAAAGATTACGAGAAAAACGGATACGATGTGGAATACATCGACGTCGTCAAAGATCCATCGATGCAAGAAGAAATGATACGGATATCCGGTGGCAAGCTCGTGCCCGTCATTATCGAAGACGGGGAGGTAAAAATCGGCCACGGGGGTACCTGAGGGATCTAGGAGATGTTGCAGTTTGCAACAAAACTTGATTATTCCTGAGGCTCAAATTGTTGGATTTTTCACTCAGAGGATGGTACAAGTATGGCGGGGAAGATTACCCAAAGGTAAAATCTATAATCAAATTTACCCGGAGAATTTTGTGCGAAGAGGGGTTGCGTTTGTTGCACTCTTATCATTCCTGATGATCGGGGGATACGCCCAAGGAGGGATTAATCAGGGGCTTGTGACGATCCACATTACCCCCAAAGCCGATGTAAGAGCGAAGGTGGTCAGCCTCTGGGTACCCTACCCCGTATCCGACAGCCACCAGAAAATAGAGGATCTCGATATACAGGGTAATTACTCCTCGGCTAACTTCCGAAATGAGAGTGATAGCGGCACCTTATACCTCTATGCTGAATGGAGGGGAGAGTTTGAGAGGAGGGAGATTACCCTTGCCTTCCGGGCTACTGTGAAGGAGAGGAGCGCGGGAACCCTTGTGGATAGGGGTGAGCCAGTCCCCACAGAGGTTACGCGCTACCTTGAGGGGAACCGCTGGGTTCCCACGGACAAAGAGGTGGAGTCCCTCACGAAAAAGATCACGAAGGAAAAGGAGGGAATCCTCAGCAAAACCGCTGCGGTATACAACTGGGTGGTGGAAAACACCTACCGCGACCCTGATGTAAAGGGATGCGGCCTCGGTATGGCGGATCAGATGCTTGTGAAAAGGGGCGGGAAGTGTGCCGATATCAGTTCCTTATTCGTGGCCCTTGCCAGAGCTTCCGGCGTACCCGCAAGAGAGGTGTTTGGGCTCAGGCTCGGAACGAAGGCAGAGGAGGATATGACGAAGGGGCACCACTGCTGGGCCGAGTTTTACCTGCCCGGACAGGGCTGGATCCCCGTAGATCCTGCAGACGTGAGGAAACTCATGCTGGTGAAAAACCTCGACCTTCAAAAGGCCGGGCCCCACAGGAACTACTACTTCGGTAAGGTGGAAGAGAACCGAATTATCCTGGAGCGGGGGAGTAGGGGAATTACCCTCGAGCCGCCTCAGGCGTCGGGTCCAATAAACTACTTCATGTATCCCTTCGCAGAGGTGGATGGAAAGCCGCTCGATTACCGAGACCCGAATACGTTCTCCTATCAGATCCGCTACGAGAAGATTTAACTATATAAAAGATGTCAAAAATATAACAAAGGCCGTCTTTGAAGGGGAGGTTTTCCTCGGCATCAGAGGTGGAGCGAAAGCAATCGCAAAGAACCTTTCTTCACTTCCCCTCCACCCCGAAGCGGAAGCGTTTTATGAAGAGGCTGGATACCTTCCCCAAAAACCATCATTTAATTGGCTTCGACCGATGTATTACACCGTAGGTATCCTAGTCGTTCTCGCGGCCAGTTTAAAAGCTCTAATAGCTGTTAAGAGGGACCGCGCAAAAAGCAAGGTCACTCCTGAAATTACCGGGGTTTCTTTAGATTACAAATAACTTGGCTCAGATAACCGTTTTGCTGCAGAAATAAAGGGCGCAGCTTCTTAAGATCTCGGCTGCTTTACCTTCCGCCTGATCTGAAATTTTGCCGGCATGCAGATAGTCCGACGCTTTATCGGTCTGCTTATCGTATCCTACCTCTCGTTCCTGAAAAAGTTTCCTTTATTATCCGGCGTTCCCTTAGATCCGGAGCCAAGTGGTCGGGAGGATCAAAGCTTCTATCCAAATCTCCTTCCTCGGCCGTACCCTCCCCGGTTTCTGGCAGGCTGTCTCCTCTTGCTTCCATTTCCGTTTGGTTGGTGAGCAGTTCTTGCCGGTTCCAGCCCCGGGATAACATGCCGTTGCAGGGTCTGGCCGATGTAGCGTTCTATACGCTGAAGAGCATCGAGATCCTGGTATGAAGCAAGAGAGATGGCGATGCCCGAAGCGCCTGCACGGCCGGTCCGGCCTATGCGATGGACGTAATCCTCCACATTTTGCGGCAGGTCGTAATTGATCACGTGGGTTACGCCGGTAAGATCGAGCCCCCGCGAGGCCACATCCGTTGCCACGAGAAGCCTGATCTTGCCGCGCCGCATGTTCATGGTAGTGCGGTTACGGGCATTCTGCTTCATGTCCCCGTGCAGGGCCGCTGCGGCATGCCCCTGGCTGTACAGTTCTCTGGCGAGGCTGTCGGCAATTCGCTTCGTTGAAGAAAAAATGATTGCCCTGGTCATGGCGCTGTCCGCTATGAGGTGTTTGAGGATCCGGTTCTTGTGGGACCGGCTGTAGGTTGTGTGGAGCCGCTGTTCGATCTTCTCGAGGGTTACTTTTTTCCCCGTAATTTCCACCCGCACGGGATTTTTGAGAATGTGCCTGGCCAGTTTTTCCAGGGCTTTGTCCCAGGTGGCGGCAAACAGGAGGGTCTGGCGGCTTACGGGTGTCGCGGCGGCGATAGTCTTTACGGCTTCGCTGAATCCGATATCGAGCATGCGGTCGGCCTCATCGAGCACGAGGAGCTCGAGACGGGAAAAGTTGATGCGACCCCTATCCATGTGGTCGATCAGCCGTCCCGGGGTGGCTACAATCATATCCACGGGCTGTGACAGCAGCTGTTCCTGTTTTCCGTACGGCATGCCGCCGAGGATTGCACCGCTCCTTGTTCGCATGAACCTTCCGTATGCGTGTATGGCATCGGTAATCTGGTTGGCCAGTTCGCGCGTGGGGGTAAGCACGAGCACCCTTGGCCCCCGGGCTTTGGCAGATGCGGTTGACGGGGTTTTCAGGCGCTGGAGCGCCGGCAGCACGAATGCTGCGGTTTTCCCCGTGCCGGTCTGGGCCGAGGCGATCAGGTCGTGCCCGGCCAGTGCCTTCGGGATGGCCTGTTCCTGGATGGGCGTGGGCGAAGTATAGCCGCAAAGGCTCACCGCCTTGAGAATGGGTGATGCGAGTTTCAAATCTGAGAAATACATGTTACTCCTTTTGTTTCCCGCCCGGGACCATTTGTTCCGGGGCGGAATTTGGTTTATTTGGGCGCGTGGCCAGAGGGATACCCCTCTGCTATGTCTCTGATTACCAAAGACTGGGCCAGCACACATATGACCGGCGTAACTACATCGTTCGCCAACCATTGGTGCCGATGCGATTTCAGATTGATAACTGAAAGCAAGGGAGGTTAGTGATCGATGAACGTGGCAGGTGAGTGGTGAGAGCCGCAGGGAGATTTCGTCAACATCCTGCCAGGTCGTTATATAACAGTCAATCATCAGTATACAGGGTTAATACCAAATAGCAAGGTATTGTTGGCCTGCCCCCCGAAAATTGTGCCACTTGAAACTTGGTGGTAGCTGATGCTGAGCCTAACCCATTTACTGATCTTTAGAAATGGGGAGGATATGACGTCAAATACTTTTGAGAATTAATCCGAGATTATTACTATGTATTCAATAGCAATTAATTATCACCGCAAAAAGAAAGGGCGCGCCAGAGCCCTTAGGCAACGGTAAAAATATGTGCTAAGGGTAAATCCTTCGGCTCCGCTCAGGGTAAACTCCCCGTTGTGAGAACTTTTTTATGAGGATGAAGTTGAAAAAGGGGAAAGAATCGAAACTGCTGGGATAGAATCTAAAATAGTGATTACCTCATACAATATTTCAAATCCCTCATGTAATAAATGGGTTGGTTTTTAAGGAGAAGGTCTGGGAATTGATGATGCTTCGAGCACCGCTGCCGAGATATCGATTAAATGAAAAGAGCAGGAGCAAATTTAGATGTTCGATCTTGGTCGGTTATTCGCGTAATAAAATTTGACAATGAACAAGATCGAGTATATAATTTTAAATCAGGCTTCAGAAACTGGATCGATGGCCTTTCCCACCTTACGGGTTATTTGACCTATTTCTAAGCGAGACAATCAAACACGAGGAAAAAGTAAAAAGGTGGAAATCTGCAAAGTAGATAGTGCGGCAATGTGCAGTATAAGGTTTGTGTATCCCATGACCTTTGTAGATGCACAATAGGGTTATCTCTTTCACCGGATGCAACCTCGAAAGGGCTTGTGGCGGTGATTAGGATAGACCACCCACACAAATTTCTAAAAGGTGCGGGTGGGATTTTTTACAAGGAGGTTTATCAAGATGGTAGAAGGTAATGTGAAGTGGTTCAATGATTCCAAGGGTTACGGGTTCATTGAGCAGGAAAACGGTCCGGATGTTTTTGTCCATTTCTCTGCACTCCAGATGGAAGGGTTCAAGACCCTGTATGAAGGAGACAAAGTAGAGTTTGAAATTTCCGAAGGCCCAAAAGGACCTCAAGCTTCTAATGTAACAAAAATAGGCTGAGGCTCACGAAATAATGGACTGAAAAGCCCCGATAATTTTCGGGGCTTTTTTATTGTATCTTGGATACTCACTGACCTTCCCACGAAGGTATTACCACACCTTCCATGTGAACAATCCAGCTGTCATATGATTTCACCATTCGATATGCAAGGAAATCGTTGCCAATTCCTCTTGAGAATTAGTCCAAACTCATCAATATCCATTCAATTTTAATAGTTTATCGCCACACCGCATTAATTGGCGCCAGAGCCCTTAGGCAACGGTAAAAATATGTGCTAAGGGTAAACTCCCCGTTGTAAGAACTTTTATAAAACAATCAGGCTGGAGTGGGGGAATGAATCTAAGATATTGAAGGGACAGGTCACAGCAAACCTGATGAAAGCAGTAGGGATCGATTTTCCAGGATGCAAAAATCCCCAAAATATCTTTCTTGCTGCTACTTCTTCATTCCCTTTGTGACAACGATAGCCCCTTTCGTGCTCTCTACTATAGCGATCAGCTCTTTTTGCTCACGCTCGGGAACGCGGTTGTTATTGAGAACACGCCTGAAATCGGAAAGCATCGCCTGCCACTCCCGCTCTGTTATGTTGAGGTGAGCGTGTGCTTCCTCCATAGATCGCCCTGTATACTGGCAGGGACCCCCGGTGGTCTGGCACACGAGAGCGGTTACATGAAATTTGAGCCCTGCTCTTGGAACCCGGTCTCTTGCTTCCTTTATCGCCGGGTTGGCGTTCAGGACGTCATTAACAAGGAGGAGATCGATAAATTGATCAACGACGACAGCGATAGGATACTCTCCTCCAAGCCTCTCATAGAGCGGTTTTTCCTTTTTTTCCTCGGCTATTGTTGTACCCGCACTGAAAAGGAATACGAGGACAATAAGTGAGAAAAAAACCTTTGATCTAACAATGGATGGAAATGTTTGCATATCCCCTTCACCTCCTTAAAAATAATAATTATCTGTAACAATGCTGCATATTTATATTAAATATGATTCAAAACTCGTCATTCGGATATTCCACGTTAGCAAACTCACTGATTATAAAAATAAGCATCACTGATAAGTTGCGGAAATAAGATATAATTAACTAATCAATTTATTAATTGAATAATGAAAGGTGAACGGTATGGAAGATTTGACAGGTAGAGAATTCAAAAACAGGCTTTACGAAAACTTCTCTCTTATCGGGAAGGCACTTTCCGCACCGAAGAGGCTGGAAATTATCGATATCCTCTGCCAGGCGGAAAGGACCGTTGAATCGCTCTCCAGGGAGGCTGCAATCTCTGTTGCAAACACCTCGAGACACCTTCAGGTTCTTCGTGCTGCCCGGCTGGTAGAGGCCAGAAAAGATGGAAACTTCGTCTATTACCGACTTGCCGATGGGTCGGTGTGGATGCTCTTGTCGATGGTAAGGGATCTTGCATCACAGAGAATTGCAGAAGTCAACCAGATCGTCGAAACCTTTTTTACATCACGGGACGAGCTCGAACCCATAAACAGAGATAATCTTATCGAGCGGGTAAAGGCGGGACTTGTGGTCGTAATCGATGTGAGGCCGAAAGAGGAATATCTCGCGGGCCATATCTCCGGAGCCCGTTCCCTGCCTGTCGATGAAATCAAATCGAGGCTGGTTGAACTCCCACGCGACGTGGAGATCGTGGCCTACTGCCGGGGGCCTTATTGTGTTTTTTCCCTGGAAGCGGTTGAGATCCTCCGGTCGAGGGAATTTAGTGCGGTACGCTTCGAAGATGGGGTCCGGGACTGGTCAGATGCAGGACTCCCCATCACTGTAGGAGAAGAAGCGTAAACCGATACGTTCTCAAGCAGGCAGTCTGGAGGAATCGCTCGGGTAATTTCCTATGGGTAAAAAACGGAAAGATATCGTCCTCGGCCTCTCCGAGAACCTTGGGCAGTTTTCCCTTCTCGTACTGATAACCGGATTTGTGGGTTCTATGGTGGGGCTGGAGCGGACCGTTGTTCCTCTCATCGGCGAAAGCGAGTTCGGCCTCACCTCCAAAACGGCTATAGGGTCATTTATAGTCAGCTTCGGGGTTGTCAAGGCGTTCTGTAACATGTATTCGGCCAGGATTTCGGAGAGGTGGGGAAGGAAAAAAGTTCTGATCCTCGGGTGGGTAATAGGAATACCCGTTCCATTCATCATCATCTATGCGAACAGGTGGATCTGGATAGACTTCGCCAATGTTCTCCTGGGGATCAACCAGGCGCTTACCTGGTCGATGACGGTGATAATGAAGGTTGACCTCGTGGGCCCGAAGAGGAGAGGGCTTGCCCTGGGGCTCAACGAGTTTGCCGGATACCTCTCCGTGGGAATAATGGCGTGGGCAACCGGCAGTATAGGGGCAGCATATTCCCTTCGTCCTCACCCGTTCTACCTTGGAATAGCCATCGCCCTGGCAGGATTTTTCCTTTCCCTCTCGTTTGCGAGGGAAACCCTCGAGTATGCCCACCTGGAGGCGAAGCTCCACGAAAAGGAAAACCGTGGAAACCCCGGGGGATATGACGAAAAGGGAACACCCGGGCCCTCTTTCAAGGATATCTTCCTGCTCACATCCTGGAAGGACAGGACACTTTTTTCCTGCAGCCAGGCGGGCCTCGTAAACAACTTAAATGACGGCATGTCCTGGAGCCTTTTCCCTCTGTTCTTTTCCGCCCACGGGCTGGGGGTGGCCGCGATTGGTGTCATCAAGGCAGTCTACCCGGGAGTGTGGGGACTCCTCCAGCCTGTCACAGGGCCGCTCAGCGACAAAATCGGCAGGAAATGGCTCATTGCATTCGGGATGGTGATACAGGCGGGAGGGATATTTTTAACTGTTTTGAAAAGAGATTACACCTACTGGGTCATCGCTGCTCTTTTGCAGGGGCTCGGCACCGCCATGGTGTATCCCGTGCTTCTGGCGGCGATAAGCGACGTGGCACACCCGAAGTGGAGGGCGAGTTCGATCGGCGTTTACCGGTTCTGGCGGGACCTGGGTTATGCCGTTGGGGCACTTCTTTCAGGAATGATAGCAGATCTTTTCGGCATAGCGACAGCGATCGCCACGATCGGGGGATTGACTTTTCTTTCAGGACTCATAGTGACTTTCAAAATGAGAGAGACATTGCCCAAGAAAATGTAGTAATCGAGAAGTCTCAGCGGATAAAAAATTACGTCGCGCCGGATCCTTATGTATTTGTCAAACATGGTACGGTATGCTTACGGGATGAGGTGACTGACTATGAGGTCGTTGCGCCAATTAAATAATCACCCTGCGAGCACCTCCTTCATGACGAGAGCCAAATCTGAGCATGCCTGCTCACCATTGCCGACGAACGAAGACCCGTGCATCGTAGCGAGAGTCTTCGGTTTGAGAGCGGCCAGTTCTTTTAAAAAACCTTCTGTGTTCTGAGTATAGGGCATGTAGTTCACAAGTGGCGTAGATTGATACTTCGTCAGCGCATCACGCGCTCGTCCGACAACGTCGGATTCCGTAACGGCCTCCACGTCACCAATTTGGTGAAACAGATCCGAGCAAAAGAGAGTTTGGTTAACCTCCTCGAATAGATGACCCGCATCCCATGCATGTGGTAGATGGGGTGTCGGGATCATTCGAAATCGGTATTTACCCGTGTTCAATATGTCGTCTTTATTCATGCCGAGGGGAGGGCAAGATGAAAAATCGTTCAGGTTTACGAGTGCACCAACCAAAGTGCAAACTGCCTGAGCAGAAGGCGCTACCTTAAGCCATTCGTTTAAGGACCCGCACTCATCAACTTCGAAGTGGCTGAAGGCGATCCAGCGAACCCGGGACGGCTCGATAATCTTTGCTACTGCATCGCGCACGATTGGAAATGTTCCCATCATGCCGGTGTGGTACAGCAGCGGTTCTTCATCTTTTACGACGAAATGGTTGAATTGAAGATCGAAATCGGGTTCATAGTGAGATATACGATAAACATCCGGTGCAATTTCTGTGATCGAGGCCATGGGTGATCTCCTCTCTTTGGTTTGGTCACGTAAAGCGGCAATTTCAAAGCTCCATCTTTCTTTTAGTGTAATAAATCCTGAGACATTTAACCAAAATAATTTTCCCCCGATGGTAGATCCGCTTTCTATCGAAAGAATCCAGCCATACTTCATTTATTGACGCCAGGGCCCTTTGACTCCGCTCGGGGTAGGCTCCCCGCGGTATGTTTTTTTAGAAACAATCAAATTGGAGGGGGGGGAGGCCAGTTAAAGAAAAAGAAATGCATGAGTTTCATAAAGTAAATCAAATTGTTTCATGTCTGAAAACCGAAAATTGCTCAATTATTAAAGACTGTTGACGTATGGTCCATATAGTGGTACATAATTTTTGTGATTAAAGATAACCTCATTTTTTTACGGAGGACATGATGAATGAAGACATTGTATCGAAAAATTTAGATACCGTTCGAATTCACTTCGATGCAGAAAAGGCCGGTGACTGGGAGAAAATAAAGGAGATGTATACCGACGATATAATTTGGGAACGTGCATGTGTAAAGCAATATGTTGAAGGCAAAGAAGGGGTGGCTGCCGCTTATATTGAGCTGTTCTCTGGACTTAAAGATTGTGATTTCCATTCTCTTGATCGGTTTGGGACCGAAGAGCGTGTCGTGGATGATTGTGTTTTTTCTTTCGTGGTAGCGAAAGAGGGAATTATGCCTCTTCCTGTCGGTACAAAGGCTAAAATGAGGCTTGTACACATATTCGAGATGCGTGAGGGTAAGGTTTCCAGAGAGCTTGTTATGGAATCATCCCCCGAACCACTTGAAGAGAGTGAAGTATGACCTCCCCCCAATAGTTATACCCCTTAATCCTTAAGGCTTCCATTCGCCTGAGCCTCAACTCATTCATTGGCAGCAGAGCCCTTCGACTACGCTCAGGGCAGGCTCTCCTTCGTAAGAACTTCTATTGTGTTATTTTCTTTCCCAGCAAATATGCAAATTACAAAAAGATCTCAGTAACAGTTGCCGAAAGCATATTTATGTAGGAATAAAACGTTTTATTTTAATGAAATCAATAGCTTTTGAAACTTTTTCGCTGCATTTTTCATCCAAATTTCAATTAAATTTTTTAATAATATACTGGTTGCTGGAAAACTCTGAATGTTAGTTCAATCTAAATGAAGAGAGGAGATTCGTGCCATGGCTAGATTTCTCATTGAGGTTGAACATGAGCCTAACAAGAAGGCGTGTGCACAGGCCATCCAAACTTTCCTCAAGACAGGCACCCATTACATGACGAATGCGGAATGGGGGTGCTCGGACGAAGAGCACAAAGCATGGCTTATTGTAGATGTAGACAACAAGTTTGAAGCCCGTCGCATCTTGCCCCCCGCTTTCCGACTGCAGGCCAAAATTGTGATGCTCAGTAGATTCACAATGGAGGAGGTTGATGAAGTCCTAAACAGTCATGCAGATTGACTGTAAAGGATATACAAACCGAGCAAGAGGCATCCTGAGTCAGACCATTCTGCGCGTAATTGGTGGGTCAATTTCAAAAAACGATCATATGATTAAATCTGATGTTCCCCATCTGATTTTATCAGGCGGATAACGACCTATTTAAAACAATTAAATTGAAACGATTCTAGTTGCTGGGTTTTTCACTTGGAAGCTGGTGGAACTATCGGGGGGGCGCTGCATCTCACCCTTATCATCGTATCGAGTTGGACAAGAAAATACGTGCGTTAGGTACACGTGTGAAAGGAGAAACGAAATGCAGAAATTGAGACTTTTGGCAGGAGTAACGGTATTTACAATGATCACGACGCTCTTCATGAATTCCACACCAACATACGCAGACGCCGAGGACAAGAGCATGCTCTATCTTGTCAAGTTCGAGGCCACCCAAGCGGGGGCTCCGACAGCCCGCGAACAGGCGATCGACCTGCTTGAGAAACTCATCGTCCCAACACTTGAGCATCTCGCTAAGGAAGGCAAGATACGCGCCGGAGGGATCTATGTCGGTGCGAGAGCAGGGATTTTTATAGTTTCTGCATCATCGCAGGAGGTAACACGACTCGTTCGCGCACTTCCTGCATGGGGGGTCTGGCAGTGGAAGGTGAAGCCTCTCGAGAGCTTTGATCATCGGGCGGATCTTGAGAAGAAAATGGTCCAAAAGCTCCGCGCTGAGAAGAGGTGAAGTTCGAAAACTTAGACCACCTTCGAAGGCAGGTCCATAACAAGCTGTTCCAACCGGGGGGCGATATCGTTCCGCTGCTGAACCGCCGGTCGGTAGATCAATCAAGCGCTCAGGTTCTTGAGTTAGTCCCTGTCTACTTCATGTGCTGAGTTGAAGATGATCCAGCCCTTGAGCCAAATCGCTTCCTGTTTACTTACTGCAACCTCTGGACTATGGAAACTGAACTCTGGCCTGAAAAAACCGGCCGGAGGCGCCCACATGGTTTTGGCGCGCCGGAGCGCTCTGTCGTGATAACGTTCAGATAAAATTTTATCTTCGTCTCAAATCAGGGGAAAAAGTAATCAAGTGTGGGTGAACGTAGCACGTTTTCTTATTTGGGCTGTTATGGATTCATTTTGTAAGTCAACCATTTTTTGGAAATTGGGTTGTCACAATTTTGGTTGTTTATCAAAATAAAACAATGTAAGGAAATATAAAACGTTTTAGTTATTAATTTCAGCTATTTACGAATCCATTTTCTGCAAAGCTCCATCTAAGACTGTAATGATAGTTTAATTGAGAAACCAGGTTCTAAATTTTACCCGGTTCCGGAATTATCAGAAATTCAAACAGCACTGGGGGACTTTGAATTCCGGTGAATGCTGTTAGGCACTAATGGCGCTCCTCTTCGTTAACGGTGTTATGAATCTTTTATGGATCGATGTTATCGCTTTGTTCGTGCTTCTGGAGAAAGTGTTGCAGAGGACGTCGTGGCTCTCACGGGTGACAGGTGGATTGCTGGTTGCTTGGGGTTTGTTGATACTCGTAGCTGGCGTCAGCGTTTAGTTTCTTTTTCCAATTCTTTTGGGGAGAGGGTATCCGGTAGTCTGTGTTCCTACCAAGACACGTCCCAAATGTTATGCTTGATAAAGCTACCAAGTGATTGTTGATAATTTTTTGCAAATTGCAAGCCAAAACAACAATTCCATAAA
>JBFFNJ010000013.1:0-18839 GCA_041563215.1 Candidatus Deferrimicrobia bacterium
CGATTCGGTGGACGTCCTGAGTGTCGACAACGAAACCGTGCGGCAGACCCAGATAAAGCGTCTGCGGAAACTTCGCTCGGAGCGAAATGGTGAGAGGGTCGCGGAGGCCCTACTGAAACTCTCGGCGGGAGCGGAGTCGGGTAGCTCGAACCTCCTGGAGCTGGCGGTGGGAGATGAAAAAATCGACAAGATAGCTTCCATGATGACGACATTCCGCTCCCAGCTCCTGTTCAGTTGATTGGTTCCATCCCTGCCCCTGTTTGATGCGCAACCGGCTTAAGCCCGGTTTCTCTTTTTGTCCGGAGTTTGGGGTCAGTTCCCATTTTCTCAGGTTTTATCGTCATTTCACGCACCTGATATGAGGATATGGGAACTGACCCCCGTACTTTACGCATGCCCATCTGATTTGGTGCTCGCTAAGGTTCTCGCCCTGATCGCATAGATCCCGGGAAAATTACGATTTGACCCGCCGTGCCAATTTTACAATAATAGGGAATTAGCAGATCGATGCTCCCAAAACACCACACGCAATTCAGAGTCACCCCGGGAAAATAGCTACCGGGCATTTCTCAATTTACCCAACGCAGTGAACGAGCAAACCGGAGGGAAGAGCCATGAGGAAGCTACTTTTCGTCTTTTTTCTGTGCCTGGGACTTACCTTTCTGTCTGCGAGCTCCTCGATTTCGGAGGAAGCCGGCGGCAAGGACCCCTGCGTCGGATGCCACGTGACGAAGACGCCGGGGATCGTGAAACAGTGGAAGGACAGCAAACACAGCACCGAGGATGTCAGCTGTCTCGATTGCCACGGGGGAAAAGAGGGCGACCCCTCGGCTTACCGCCACGGAGAGAAAATGATAACTGCAGTGCCCTCTCCCCGATACTGCGCGGGTTGCCATGCGGAAGCGGTGGAGCAGAACTCGGTGAGCAAACACGCCTGGGGTGCATTCTTGGGACCTCTGAAACCATACTACGCGAAGGCAAGGGAGATGGCGCTCGATCCAATGAAGCAGGAAACCGCAAAAAAGCTCAACCCCGAGGAGATGGCGAAAAGAGCTTTCACGCCGCTTTTTCCGGACAGCGGCATACTGAAGAAAATAGGACTCCTCGATGACCCCGACTACAACCACAACAACGTGGTCCTCGGTTGCATTGAATGTCATGGCTCCTTCATCATCGCCGGAGCCGAGGGGAAGCTCTCCGGTTGGCCCAACGCGGGCGTGGGGAGGATAAATCCAGACGGGAGCCTGGGGGCATGCACCTACTGCCACACGCGGCACCGGTTCAGTATCGAGGAAGCGAGAAAGCCCGAAACATGCGGCCAGTGCCACCTCGGGCCCGACCATCCCCAGCACGAGATCTACGAGGAATCCAAGCACGGAAACATTTATGCCGCGTCGGGTGAGAGCTGGAACTGGAGTGCACCATCGGGAAAATGGGGCCCGGAAGACATAGTGGCACCTACATGCGCAACGTGCCACATCAGCGGTTTCGGGAAGGCCGTCAAGACCACACACGACGTTGGAGCGAGGCTCTACTGGGAACTGCAGCCGAAAAAATCGGTTCCCCAGTGGAAGGGGCCCGATGAGCTGGATTTCGTCCTCAAAAGGGTTCCCGACAAAGAAAAAGCGGAAAGGGGAAGGGCAGAAATGAAAAAGGTCTGCTACCAGTGCCACTCCAGCCAGTGGGCCGATAACTATCTCATCGAGTTCGACAAGGTCGTGGCAGACTATAACAGGCTCTGGGATTACACCGACAACCTGCTCAAACAGGCCTACGAGGAGGGACTCATCAGCAAGGACAACCCTCTCGACGAGACACCCGAGATCATGCACTACCTCGTCTGGCACCACGACGGGAGGCGCTGGAGAATGGGAGCCAGCATGATGGGACCCGATTGGACACACTGGAACGGAGCCGTGGATGCGATTATGAACAAGCTGGGAGCGATGATCAACGATATCGAGATGAGAGGGAAAATAAAGGAACTGGAAGAAAAACCGTGAACTGAGCCCGTAGGCATCTCCACATCCCGGGGGCAGTTCCCATATCCTCATATCAGGTGCGTGAAATAACGCTAAAACCTGAGAAAATGGGAACTGACCCCCGTGGATGGGGAAAATATTTTTCCTTCTTGACCCATGTCAAATGAAAAGGGTCTTTTCTCGAGTAAATCTTCATACATACAGGGTACGCATTCCTGAACGCATGAGAAAGGAGAGGATCATGAGCAAGAAATTTGCTTTCTGGTTTTTCCTCATCGGCACTCTCTCCTCGACTGCCCTCTTTCTCGTCCTCACGGCCGATACGCACAGGCAGGTGAAGGTGCTCACCAACGCGGACAAGCTCAGCGAGGACGTTGTTGCGGGCAAGAAAGTCTGGGAGAAGTACAACTGCAACGATTGCCACACCATCCTGGGATTCGGCGGCTACTATGCGCCCGACATGACGAAAGTCTACAGGAGGATCGGGCCCGAGGGAATCTCCTACGTCGTCAAGAACCCGGAGGTCGCCTTCAAGGATTCCTGGCGTAAGATGCCCAGGACGGGCATCACCGATGAAGAAGTGCCACAGCTGATAGCGTTCCTTAAGTGGGTGGACGCAATCGACAACAACGACTGGCCCCCCCAGGACAGCGATAAAGGGGCACGAAGAAGAGACCTGCGCCTTGCCGGCGCGGTCGGGATGAGCCGGGGGGCAGCGCTATTCAAGGAGAAAGGGTGCATCGGGTGTCATTCGCTGGAGGGGGTAGGCGGGGATATCGGCCCGGAGCTGGACGGCATCGGGTCCGAGCACGACAGGGAGTTTTTCAGGAAGTATATCCCCAATCCGCAATCAGTGGTTCCCGATTCCACCATGCCGGCCCAGAACAAGCTAACCGCCGATGAAATAGATGCGCTGGCGGACTTTCTCTCAAATCTGAAATAGGAAAGGAGAGGAGCAATGAAATATAGATCGCAGATCGTGGCAAGAGCCTACTTTACCGTCGCACTGCCGCTTTTTATCCTGCAGGTCCTCATGGGACTCTACCTCGGCTTCAGCTATTTCGCGGCGGTTCCCCAGGGAGTCGTGGACGTCTTCCCCTTCGCCACGGCACGGGCGATTCACACCAACCTTCTCGTCTTATGGCTCCTGCTGGGCTTTATGGGAGGGGCGTACTACATAATACCGGAGGAGACGGAGAGCGAAATCTACTCGGTAAAGCTTGCCTACTTCCAGCTCGGGCTGCTTGCTGCAACGGGGGTTGTCGCTGTCGTCGGCTTTGTCTTCGGGTGGAACCAGGGAAGGCCCCTTCTCGAGATCCCAAGACCGCTCGACATGCTCGTCGTGGTGGGCGCGTTGATATTTCTCTTCAACATCGGCATGACGATAATCAGGGCGAAACGGTGGACCGCGATCCAGGGGACGCTACTTGGCGGACTCGTGTTCCTGGCGCTCCTCTACCTCTTCGGGATCCCGTTCTACAAGAACGCCGCGATCGACTGGTACTACTGGTGGTGGGTCATCCACCTTTGGGTGGAGGGCGCCTGGGAACTGGTAACAGGTGCGATCCTGGCTTTTGTCCTGCTGAAGGTAACCGGAGTGGACAGAAATATCATCGAGAAATGGCTCTACATCGAGATCGGGCTCTTCCTCTTTACGGGCATTGCCGGGACCGGCCACCACTACTACTGGATAGGGGCCCCCCGATACTGGCTGTGGGTCGGCGGTATATTCAGCGCCCTCGAGCCCCTGCCCATTATCTTCATGGTCTTCGATACGTGGAACCACGTGCGGAAGAGGAACATACACGTAAAAAATAAGCTCGTTCTCAATCTCGCCGTCGTCAACGCCGGGTACCACATGCTCGGCGCGGGCGTCTGGGGCTTTGCCCACACCCTTCCCCAGATCAACTATTACACGCACGGTTCCCAGGTGACGGTCTCCCACGGCCATCTCGCGTTCTTCGGTGCATACGTCCTGCTCAACCTGACGGTTTTCTACTTCGCATTTACGAAGTTCAAGCAGATCGAGGTGTTCGACGAAAGGCGCGGGAAAATAGGCCTGTGGACCATGTCGCTCGCCATGCTCGGAATGGGCCTTACCTTCGGTGTCGCCGGAGTCATCCAGGCCTACCTGGAGAGGGTCCTCGGGCTGGGATACATGGCCACCCAGGAGCACATGAGGCTCTGGATGGCAGTTACCTTCATATTCGGGATCTTCCTCGTCGGGGGGGCCATCATCACCGCATACGACCTCCTTTTCCTCAAACCCGCCGGTGACGCAACCCGGCCGCTGGGCAGCCAGCAGTTGGCAGAGGGAGGGACGGTATAATGCCAGGTTTTGTAGAAAAATAAGAGATAAAAGAAAGAATCAGGCTGAAAATTGCGGGAAAACGGCATGCCGGGGATAGCCTTCCCTTCGAATTTCATTGCGTTTATCCTGGAATTCACAAACCCGGACCTGGGGCCCTGTTTTTTTCAACGAACAGCTCTCCATCTGGCCAAATTATTAAATCAAAAATTTTTATTGACACGGGAAAAACGAGTGTAGTATTTTAGTATATACTTAATAGGAGGGGAAAAGTGGAAGCCAAACAGGCAGAACTCTTCAAGGTCCTCGGGGTAATCTCACGCATAAGGATCATCGAGCTTCTCAAAAGTAGAGGCAGGTTAACCGTCACAGAGATTGCCAGAAGTCTGGATATTACCCCTTCCGCAGTATCCCAGCATTTAAAGATCTTGAAGCACACCGGGCTGGTAAGCAATCAACGGAGGGGATACTGGATTCCCTATGAGATCAATCCCGAAGCTCTGCTTCACGCATACCGGCTTCTAACCACTCTGTGTTCATGCGGATGTGTCGACGCGAAGCAGGACCAGGACAACAGAAGCAATGATCCCCATCAGAGGCTTGAGTTCTTGACAAAATTCAAGGACGTACTGCTCGATGAGCTGAAGCTTATTGAGGAGGAAATCGAAAATTTGGAAACAGAGGGATGACCCCTTTTTTAATAATACTATTAAGTTTATGCTAAATTACTTAACCGTAATCTGGATCTGTTGTTGGTTATTATTGTCCGCAGTCGCGGAAATCGCATGCACGATGAGGATAAAAACAGAAGGGAGGTAAAAGGATATGTACCAGGAAACAAGAGGTAAACCGTTCACGGGACCGGGAAACTGCCAGTGTGGTTGCTGTGGATGCGGGTGTGGGCCGTTTCCCCGGCGCTACTTTTCAAAGGGCGAGCAACGGCAGTGGATTGAAAGCTACAGAAATCAGTTGCAACGGGAACTTGCCGCGGTAGAGGAACAGATCCGGGAGTGCAAAGAAGGGTAAGAGGCATTCCCGATCCCAATTCACCGGGACGGGAGGAACCTCTCCCCTCTTCCTTGTTCACTCCCTTAGCGTCAACCTTCGTGACTGCTCAGAACGTCGTTTATCTGCTCCATCGTGAACTTGCTCAGCTCCACGATCAAGGCATCAGAGCGGAAGTTGGGGGGCAAAATACGGCGGACTTCCTCCTTGCTGTTTGCCTCCACAATAATCCAACCCTTGTGCACGCCGTCATCGCAGCCCCATTCGGCATTGGTCATATAGTGAGATCCGGTTTTGAGGAAGAATTGAATGGCCCGCGCACAGGCCATCTTCTCAGCTTCATGTTCAACTTCGATGAGAAATCTTGCCATCGATCGATCCCTCCTTTCTACTTTTGATAGTTTCAGTGCATCGTATTTTGAGAATCTGTATTTTACTGTGGTCAAGAGCTACGGCTATGATGGCAGTTCGAGCGATAAGGATTCATAAGCTGTTGTAAATGAAAGGTTTAAACACTCTCCCCCCCGAGGGATATGATATCGGAACCCGTTCTCTTCGTCGACAGGCAGGGCCTGCAGCTGCACGGACAATTTTTATCCTCCCCCACGTGAATCGTTCCCCTGCCCTCCGTATCTAAGTAGATAAGTGAGCAGTTGGTTCCGGGAACTGGACATTAATCGACAAAAGAACCCTCAGGAAAAATTGCCGTTACAAAAAGGGGGAAATCGATGAAAAGGATAGACCGGGTAACGAGATGGACTCTATTTTCCTTGTTCCTGGCTCTCATCGTCACGTCCTATGGATCTCCCGCCTCTCTCTTTGCTGGAGAAACTTCGGGGGCACTCGATGGGAGGTCCTACACAGGGAAGACTGGAGAGGTCGGAAAGGAAGCAACGGAGGATGAAGAGATCGTATTCAAGGACGGGAAACTTCACTCTGTTGGCTGTGAGCCGTGGGGTTTCAATGACGGTGATTACAAAGCTATGCGCTCCGGCGAAGGAGACAAGATCCACTTCGAGGCCGAAACGGAAAGCCCGAAACATGGAAAGATCGTGTGGAAAGGTACCGTGGAAGGAGACTCAATCGATGTGCTCTACACCTGGACCAAAAAGGGCTGGCTCGGCACGAAGACAAAGGAGAAGTGGTTCAAAGGAACTCTGAAGAAGTAGGAGTGTACTCAACAGAACCCTCATAAATATTTGGTGAATGTGAAAAATTAGAGTTCAAAAGCAGAGCATGATTTTAGGGATCGTCATTCTCGATGTAACATCCCTTTTGATTCATCTTAAAAGAAAAGTAAAAGTGGGGTCAGTTCCCATATCCTCAGAATATGAGAAAATGGGAACTGACCCCGGAGGGAAGGAAAACGTTATTTTATCTTGCGCCTGTCTTATAATTACCTTAGAGGGACACGGCATATTGTCTCAATGATTTCTCACCCGATCTCCACTCCAGAAAAATCGTGAAATAATTTTCCCTACGGGAAGGTCGCCAGGAACTCAAAGGCATTATAATAAAGAAGGTTTCACCACGAGCATGCCTCCCTCGCCATACCCTGAGAGGGAGGGGGGACCGCTCACATAAAAGGCCCTCTCCCGGTAATCCGGGATTTCTTCCCTGATAATCCCCATGTCTATGCGCCCGGTCCTTCCCTTCCACCCATCCATTCCCACTTCTGGAGAAGTCAGAGTATAGATAACTTTCATCTTATCCTTTCTTTCTTCCATCTCCCGTAAATCCTCGTAAAATGCGATGTCCCTTTCGGTCCTGTTGCTATAGAGGATGACAATATCGACCGGTGCGTCAGTATCCACCAGATATTTACATATGCTACGCGCCGCCGTGATACCTATCCCCCCTGTCAGGAATACGGCTTTTCCATGTTCCTTCTCGAAAGTAAAGAGACCGAAGGGCATCGATATTTTCCCGTAATCGCCCTCTTTTAGCCGGTTCAGAGCCTGGGAAAATACACTGTCGGTAATTCTCTTGGTGAATTCCACGTACCCTCTTTCCGTGGGCGAGTTCGAAAAAGAGAAGTGTTTGGTAGATTCCTTCCCATCTATCATGATGGTGAGACGGAATATCTGGCCCGCTTCGAAGGTTGCATCCCCGGGGCAGTTAAAGCGGAAACTTTTGATGTGGGGAGTCCTTTTGATTACCGAAATGACCTCTGTTTCAAATTCCAACTGCCCGTCACGTTCGTCCATACGCACATGCCCTCCTTTAAGATTGATTGTACTCCCCTCATTCTAAAATAACCAGCAACCCGAATAGACAAATCAGCCCTGGAAATGTTTCCCCATTTGAAACGGTTTTATAGAACTCGCTAAAATTAAATTTAATTATTTTACAAAAGTTCTCACATCAACGGGTTTTTCGACACCTTTTGCTCGATCTCAAGCATAGGTACAACCTTTCTCTCCTCCTCCGATACGCGAAGGATTTTTATATTACCGAATCCCGGCCCCGGTTTTAAGAGCATGTCTCAGATACAGGAAGCTTACGAGATCCGAAATAAAAAGCCCCCCAACGCGAACTCGACCGGCGTGGAAAGAAATAAGTCATAGAATCGGGAAAGGGGCTAGTTGTTGCACAGTGTATAGCCAAGAAGCCGGCGCCGATTAGAAGGATCCCGATACCAGACTCTCCCTTCATAAGTTCACCCACAGGGCTCACCTTAACGAAAACACCCCACTATAGTTGCTCGGACTCTTCGTCGCACTATCAGACCGGATAGGAAGGGGGCAGGACAAAAGCGCCGCAGTGCTTCCCGGAGAAGAGTTATCATGTTCACTTCCCTTTACCGAATCGAGATGTTGATCATTTCATCATATGGGTAACAAGAAGAAATCCACGCGGAGATCACGAAGGTGACCAAGGAGGTGGAATTCCATGGGAAAATATGAAGCCTACCGGGAAAAAGTGGAAGCTCAGTTACAGGAGTTGACCGCAAAGATGGATGTCCTGAAAGGGAAATCCAAATCGGCAAAGGCCGATGCGAAAGCAGAATATTACAGGAAAATCGAGGAGTTCGAACAGAAAAAAACTGAACTGAAGCGAAAGCTCGATGAGTTCAAAGAAGTCGGCGGAGCGAAGTGGGAATCGGTCAAAAAGGACTACGATGAGGCCAGGTCAGAACTCAAGGATCTTATCGACGATATTGCGTCAAAGTTCAAATAAGGGCGAAAAGCTGTCAGCTTCAGGATGGGTATCTCCCTTCTGAAAGGTCCTCTATCCTGCTCTGCCTTTATGAGAAAATATGCTTTGCGATCCAAACAATGAGGAAGATAAGGCCCAGTAGTATTATTACGCGCCACGGGTTGCGCAGGACGTAAAGAATCATCGTGAGGATTCGCCGCACATAATCACGCACTTCTCTCCCCGACGTATCCTCCTGTGTGTCCTCCGGTTCGAGAATATCGCTCAGGAACTCTATTCCCCCGGCAAAGAGACCTGATCGGGCGAGGGAAAGGGTTTCGAACACGTTCTCCTCGATCACCGGTTTATCGGGATCGACCTGGAATTTCTCCGGATCCAGGTTTTTTAAAAGAGGATTCTCATCGATCATGGCCGTGAGGGAACGCCTCCTGAGTCTTTTTCCGCACATCTCGTCGAGACGCTCGACGATCTCCCCGGGGGACTCAAAAAGTTCGGAATTGCCTACTCCATCAAGCCCTGTGTGTTCGGCGAGGAGCGTTTCCCGGGCATGCCGGATCGATCGTGCAAGCTCATCACCGCCGGAAATTCCCACCTCCCAGGAAACGTTCAGCTCCATATCGAGCCCCATGCTCCTGTTGGTCGTGTTGGCAGAACCCACGGACAGAAATCTATCGTCCACGATGAGAAGCTTCGCATGAATGTAGGTAGATTCCCACCGTCCTTCACCTGACCCAGCGGCGGCCGGTTTAGTATAGTAGATTCCGATCGAATGGCCTAACTTCCCACATCTTTCGCTCATATCTTTCAGCATCTTCATCTGGGCGAGGCCCATGGCAATGTTCTCGGCAAGGGTATGGGGTTTTTTGGGGAGTATGAGGACGATATGGAGAGGGGGACGTCCCTTATCTTCGATCCGGTCGATGATGGCCTGGTATACCGCCTGGGAGCTGAAATACTGGTTCTCTATATAGATGAGCTGCTCGGCGTTGGCAATGGCATCGACATAGAGGTTTCTGATTTCCTGTATTTGGCTCAGAATGGGAAGGAGAGTCCTCCCACGGGTCCGGCTGAGTGCAATCCGGTGAGCGTGAATGGAAACAGTTGGGTCGACCTCGGTTGACAGCTCCTCAGGAGGCGAAGGGAGTTTCATTTTCTTGCCTCCCGATACCTGCCAGCGGTGGGAGAAATACCCGGCGAGACTCTCAGCCGCCGGACCGGTGAAGTAGGCCTGGATATCGTGGAAGGGTTCGTAGAACTCTCCTTTTCCGTCACGGCGGTATGGGTTCGCGGTATTGTGGTTTCTGTCATCCCAGCGCTGCGAGCAGATGTCGATACCGCCGACAAATGCAGCAACACCGTCGATAACAACGAATTTCTGATGATGGCTGGCGCCGATTGAGTGGGTGTTATCGAAATGGAAATTGAGGCGATCGCTCGTTGTCCATGTGTACAGCAGGTCCTGGAACCACTCCCGGTTAAAAATATACAGGGAACTGAAATCCCAGGCCAGTATGTAAACCATGAGATCCGGGTTTTCGACGCACAGGCCGTTCAAAAAGGCGAGAAACCGCACATCGTGAGAGATTCCACGGGCATCGTCACCACGCATCAGCTCTACGTTTCGGTCGAACTGCCAGCCGGCAAGGAGTATGTAGCGGCGGGCATTCACGGCTGCCCTGAAGAACGCCCGGTAGTATTCCCTTCCATCGATGAGAAGCCCCGAATCAGACACATTCTCTATAGACCAGCAGTTTCTTCCCGTTTTGAGGATTGGGTTCACACTACCCCTCCTTGCCCACCCGCGGGGGAAGGCGAAGGGTAACCACCAGGGGCAGGTGGTCGGATGCGACGGCCGTGAGTCCAGTTCGAGGTACCGTAACATCCTCTACGAGGACATCGGGGGTTACGAAAACATGGTCGATCCTGCTCAATGGGAACCTGCTTGGCCACGTTTTCCTGGGGCGGAGACCGTTTTTTCTCGTCTGGACATCAATGAGGGATCCTGCAAGCTTACGGTATACAGATGAGCCGGGCTGGGAGTTGAGATCACCGCACAGGATGGCAGGAAATCGGCATTCAGGGTGGCCGAGCCATCCCTCGCCCACCAGTTCATCGGCCTGCACCCTCCTCTCCCTTCTGTTCAGCCCCAGGTGAGTTGTGATGATCTGGACTTTGCCCCCGTACGCCTCGATTTCGACCCAAAGGGCCCCCCTTTTTTCCAGATCTATGCGGTTCGGATGGGTAGGAAGCTCCGCCGCCCTCACCTTTCGCATCGGAAACCGGCTAAGCACTGCATTCCCATACTCCCCCGCTTCTATACTCAGGGAAGGGGAGAAGCTGAAGTCCATGTTCAGGTCTTTCGCGATATTCTGCGCCTGGTCGGCCATCCCCGACCGGACGAGTCCCACGTCGAGTTCCTGCAGGGCAACGACGTCCGGGGACTGCTCTCCGATGATGGCGGATATTCTCGAAGGGGAGGCCTTCCCGTCCTTGCCCACGCAGCTCCGCACGTTGTATGTCATCACCGTCAGGTTTCGTGACATGATCATCTCCATGTTATTTCCCAGCCCATCTTTCCGTTTCCGTGCTTCTTGGCAGAACATGGTGACGGACACTCCCTTTTCCCTCTTTTTAAGATTGAAAACGCCTCAGATGGTCTCGGGAAAGTATACTATAATTTTCCCATGTATCAGATAGACTCCTCTTTGAAAAACAAGCCCATCGCCAAAACTGGGCCGATCTTCGCCTCTCCTTTGCCACCCAGAGCCGCGGCAGCGTAAGGAATCCTATGAGTCACCGCATGAAGAAAATTATCCTCGCCGCAGTCCTCGTCGCCTGCGGCGCGGCCGCCTTATCCCTAATCCCGGACACATCCTTTACCTTCGAGAGCGTAAAAGGCAACAGGCAGGCACTGAAAGCAATCGTCTTTCGAAACTATCTCCTTTCAGTCATTCTGTTCATAACGGCCTACGGAGCGACTGCCTTCCTCATTCCGGGGGCTCTTCTCCTTTCCCTTCTCGGAGGGTTCCTGTTCGGCGTCCTTATGGGAACGATCTACATAAACATCGCTGCGGTAGCCGGTGCAGCACTCGGTTTTCTCATGGCCCGCTACCTGATCGGCACCTGGTTGCAACAACGGTATGCCGATAGTTTGGAAAAGTTCAACAGGGAAGTAAAGAAACAGGGGCACAGTTATCTACTCACCCTCCGAATCGTTCCCCTCCTGCCCTTTTTTCTCGTAAACTTCCTCGCGGGGCTCACACCTATTCCCCTTAAGACGTTCCTGTGGACTACCTCACTCGGTATAGTCCCGGGCTCCCTTCTCTTCACCTACGCGGGGAAGCAGCTCGGCTCGATCGAAAGTCCCGATGAGATCATGACGCCGAAAATAATCGTTTTTCTCATCCTGAGCGGTTCGCTCCCCTTGATACAGGCCGTGTATAGCCATCTAAGAAGAGCGGATGAAGAATGAACCCGTGTCCGGATAGACCTTGGCAGCCGTTACGAGTCCATCAGATAAGGGTTGTCCGGCAGGAAGAACAACACTACTGATCATAGCCGTCCAAAGAAAGTTCCTTGGGTTGTGGTACGAGGAGATCTTAAGACAGAATTGAGAGATAATGAAAAAATCACCGGGATCTGAGTGTCCCATTTTTTGACTCGAGGCAACCAGTGCGCACAGCGGAACGCTGGTTCATCGTAAAAAAAGAAAAGATGAAAAAAGGTGATTCATCTTAAAATAAAAGTAAAAGTGGGGTCAGTTCCCATTTTCTCATATTCTGAGGATATGGGAACTGACCCCGGAGGGAAGGAAAGCGTTATTTTATCTTGCGCCTATATTATAATTACTCAGGTTGTTATCACACGTATCGAAACGATGAGATGAACGGGACATATTTCTCATGAATCCAATGGCAGCGTGAGACATATACGATGAAGACCCGTCTTGCTTTCGAAATCCTCCCTCAACCCGACGATCTGAGCTGCGGCCCAACCTGCCTTCACGCAATCTATCGGTACTTCGGCGAAGATGTCCCCCTCGACCGGATCATTTCCGAGGTGCCTCACCTCAAGGAGGGGGGAACCCTGGCCGTCCAGCTTGCCTGTCATGCCCTCGAGCGAGGATACCGGGCGAGAATATACACCTACAACCTCCAGATATTCGACCCTACCTGGTTCGCGGCAGGCCCGGACTACCTCAGGGAGCGGCTCGGCGCCCAGATGCAGAAAAAAAAGGTGGCGAAACTCAGGGCCGCCTCCCGGTACTACCTGAAATTTCTCGACCTCGGGGGTGAACTGAGATTCGAAGATCTCACGACCGCCCTGATCAGAAAGTACATGAAACGGTCGATTCCCATCCTCACGGGACTCAGCGCCACCTACCTCTACCGGAGTAAGCGGGAATACGGACCCGATTCTGAATATGACGATCTTCTCGGAGAACCGGCAGGCCACTTCGTCGTTTTGTGCGGGTACGACCGGGAGAACCGATCGGTACTCGTCGCCGATCCTTTCGTGTATGAGCAGAAATCGATGAAACACCTCTACGAGGTGAACATCGACAGGCTGGTATGCTCCATACTCCTCGGTATCCTCACATACGACGCGAACCTGCTCGTTATCGAACCCCGGCGGGGCCGCACAGGAGGTGAACGTGGCCGTTCTGATCGTCGCAAATAACCCCGCCGACTGGCCTTTCGACTTGCCCGGGGTGGAGCTCGTATCTGCCCGAAAATACCTGGCCGAAAACCGCTACAGCAGACTTCGCGGCGCGCGAGTCTTCAATCTCTGCAGGTCGTACCGCTACCAGAGCACCGGGTACTATGTTTCGCTGCTCGCATCGGCGAGGGGGCACAGAGCCTTTCCAAGCATCATGGCAATGCAGGACATGAAATCACCGTCCATCACACGCTTCATCTCCGAGGATATAGACGAGATCATCCAGCAGTCGCTGAAAACGATCCAGTCCGGGGAGTTTACCCTCAGCATCTATTTCGGCCGAAACATGGCAAAGAAACATGACCGCCTGAGCAGGAACCTTTTCAAGCTCTTTCAGGCGCCTCTTCTGCAGGCTCACTTCAGGAAGAACGACCTCTGGCGGCTCCACAGCATACGCCCGGTCGCTGCGAGCGAAATTCCGGAAACACACCGGGATTTCGTCGTTGAATTTGCACGGGAATACTTCTCGGGAAAAAGGATAGCCGTCTCGAAAAGGGCTGCCCCCCGGTTCGACCTTGCCATTTTGCGAAACCCCATGGAGCACGAGCCCCCCTCCGACGAGAGGGCACTCAAGCGCTTCGTCAAGGCAGCGGTTACACTCGGCATGAGGCCGGAGCTGATCGAGAGGGAAGACTACGGGCGGATCGCCGAGTTTGACGCCCTCTTCATCCGGGAAACGACCGCCGTCAACCACCACACCTACCGCTTCGCCCGCCGGGCGGCGGCGGAAGGGCTCGTTGTCATCGACGACCCCGACTCGATACTGAAGTGCACGAACAAAGTCTACCTGGCCGAGCTGCTCAACCAGCACGGGATCCCCGCGCCGAAAACGCTCATCGTTCACCGGGAAAACGTATCGGGGATAGCCGACGTGTTGAAACTGCCCTGCATCCTCAAAAAGCCCGACAGCTCCTTCTCGCAGGGCGTGATAAAGGTGGAAGATAAAAATTCGATGAAGAGAGCTGCCATGGAAATGCTGGAAAAATCGGACCTGGTCATCGCCCAGGAATACCTGCCCACTCCCTTCGACTGGCGGGTGGGAATCCTTGACGGAAAACCCCTCTATGTATGCAAGTACTACATGGCGAGAAAACACTGGCAGATCATCAAGAGAACCAAAATGGGGAAAACCTCCGAGGGAAAGGTGGAGACGTTCCCCGTTGAACGGGCCCCGAGGAACATGGTTCGAACCGCCGTGAAGGCAGCGAACATAATAGGGAAGGGACTCTACGGTGTGGACCTGAAACAGGTCGGCAGAAAGTACTACGTTATTGAAATTAATGACAACCCGAGCATAGACGCGGGATTTGAGGACGCCGTTCTCAAGGACGGGCTGTACAGAAAAATCATGGAAGTGATCCTGAAGAGGATAGAAAAGCAGAAACGGGGAGGTGGCATGCCCTGAGCGCTGTGCCCTCGAAATTCCGTTTCAGCGGTTTCGGAGTCGAGCTGGAATACATGATCGTCGACTCGGCATCGCTCGATGTTCTCCCCGTCTCCGACGAGGTTCTCCGTGCCGTTGCGGGGGAATACGAATCCGAGGTGGAGGTAGAGGACCTGCTGTGGTCGAACGAGCTCGTCCTCCACGTTATCGAGCTCAAAACGAATGGGCCCGCGAAAAACCTCAATCCCCTGCCGGAAATATTTCACGACCACGTGGGCAGGGTAAACAGGCTTCTCGTTCCCCTGGGGGGGCGCCTGATGCCCACCTCCACGCACCCCTGGATGAATCCCGACCAGGAGATGAGGCTCTGGCCCCATCAGGACAACGAGATATACGACGCGTTCAACAGAATCTTCGACTGCAGGGGTCACGGATGGGCGAACCTGCAGTGTTCCCACCTCAACCTCCCCTTCGCCGGCGACGAAGAATTCGGCCGCCTCCACGCGGCCGTCCGTCTCCTTTTGCCGATCATTCCTGCCATCGCTGCCAGTTCACCCCTGTTGGAGTTGAAACCGACGGGGATGCTGGACACCCGTCTCGACCTCTACCGGAAAAACTCCGGGAAGATTCCCTCCATAACCGGAAGGGTGATCCCCGAACCCGTGTTTACACCGAAGGAGTATGATCACCTCATCCTCCAGAGGCTGTACCGGGACATCGCACCCCACGACCCGGAAGGCATACTGCGACACGAGTGGCTCAACGCCCGGGGCGCCATAGCCAGGTTCGAACGAAGCACCATCGAGATCCGCATAATCGACATACAGGAGTGCCCGATGGCGGACCTTTCTATCATCGCAGCGATCGTCAGGGTAATCGAGGCGATGGTCTCCGAACTCTGGTGCGACGTGGCCAGACAGAAATCCTTCGGCGTGGAGGAATTGGAAAGGGTCATGCTTACCACCATGACCGCGGGGGAGTCTGCCGTCATATCCGACAGGAAGTACCTCGACGCCCTCGGTTTCCGCCTCTCCGGCCGGTGTACCGCAGGGGAGCTGTGGCAGCACCTCGTGGAGACGCTCTTTCCCGCCACCCGGGAGGAGACGGCAGCCTGGAGAGACACCCTCCTTTTGATAATCAAAAACGGCACCCTGTCGAGCAGAATCTTACGGGCACTCGGCGGGGACCTTGCGCCCGAGAGGGTCTCTTACGTCTACCGGGGGTTGTGCGACTGCCTCGCGGAAGGGAGAATCTACACTGGCTAGCGCAAAGGGCCTCATCATAACCTGCGAACATGGCGGAAATCGCATACCCCGGGAGTACCGGGAACTGTTTCGTGGCAACGAACACATTCTCGAGACCCACAGAGGGTTCGACCGCGGCGCACGGGGGCTTGCCCGGGCATTAGCCTCGTCCCACTCTGCACCCCTTTTCTTAGCAACCGTATCGCGCCTCCTGGCGGACAGCAATCGCTCCGTCAACAAAAGGGGGCTCTTTTCCGAGTTCAGCCGCTGCCTCCCCGAAAAGGAAAAGGAGAAGGTCCTCCGGTTGCATTACCACCCGTACCGCAACGGCGTGGAATCACGGATACGGGACATGGTCAAAGGGGACAAACCGGTCCTGCACGTATCCGTTCACACCTTCACGCCGGTTCTCAAGGGCAGAGTCCGCAGGGTCGACCTGGGCCTGCTGTACGAGCCCGCAAGGACTCACGAAAGGGACCTGGCCGCAAGATGGCAAGAGATCATCAAAGGCATGTCGCCGGGTCTGCGCATTCGCCTGAATTACCCGTACCGGGGGGCCAGCGACGGTTTTACCACATACCTCAGGGGACGATTTTCCGGGGAGCTCTACCTGGGCATCGAGCTGGAAGTGAACAGCAAACTCATCGACAACAGCAGGAAGTGGGCCGATATCAGGCGAAGCCTCATCGCGAGTATCGGCACGATAACCGGGAAAGTTACGTCTTGAAGTCGCCCGGGCAAACAATCTGGCACGCACCATCAGCGCGCGGTGTGAAAGAACCTCCCGGGCTCCGGCAACGGGTTTACCGGAACCCGGGGTCTTTTCAACCTGTGCTCCGGATGGGACCCCGCCCCGGAGCATTTCCTGGCTGCATCGTTCTTACTGTCCCTCTACCGTGAATTCGTCCACGAGGATAAAGCGGAACCCTTCTTCCTCCTTCACGGTTCCCGTGGCAACGACCTTGGCCCCGATGAGACCCGCGAGATCAGGGAATTTTCCGCCCTGCATGACTTCATACTCCCCATCCTCGGTGTTGATCACGATAATCGAGGGCTTCCCATCATCGCCTAGCTCGACAGCCTCCACGACCCCCTCGATCGATATCGTGCCCTCTGCTGTCGCCGCTGATGCCGACGGAACCGTCGAAAACAGGGCAACAAGCAGAACCAGACATGTGATACATACCATCGCATTTCTCGCTGCAACTTTCTTCATGAAGCACCCTCCCTTTCTTTTTTGTTCGGCACCATCCGGGTGTCAGGTACCGTCAGCCTCTTTACCGGCCCGACAAAACGGGGGCCGCGCCTGTTTTTCAGGCGGATACTACTTCTGCCACCGCCCCTTCAGGCGGAAATTTTTCACCTTGATTCCCCTTTTCCCCGTCGGGTACTCAACCAGAAAGCCCGATACCTCGATCTCCTCGCGAATGTGACCCATCAGGGTCTGGACGCTTCCCTCGTTTTCAAGGACATATTCCTCTTCTCCGGGGGCAGAAATCTGGATTCCGGTAACCTGCCCCTCGGTGTCCCAGCTCGAAGCGGTGACGATACCCCGGAGGACAACCATCTGCTGTGGATCGCTTTTCTCCACGGACATTCCTTAATTCCGCTTTTTTACGGGGCGAACCCGACAGGAAACCTAAATAGCAAAAACGGTGCCAACTGCTAACCTGCTGAATTTGTTGCTTTTATTGAGAGTTGACGAAAAAGGTCGGAACTGACGGTTCCTGTCTGTCAGGAAAAAATCCTCTCCGCTGGGAAGAGATGCGAAAACTCCCTGTATCGATGTACTTTTGCGATGATAGGAACTGAAGGTTCCGAATTTTTCTTATAGGAACTTATTGTTCTGGTTTTCTGTCCCGGGAAGTGCCGGAGGGTCGGTACTCTTCCTTCTTTATGCCGTGCTTTTTCATGAGCTTGTGCAGCTGGCGCACGCCGACGCCCGCCTCGCTCGCCGTGTTCTTGATACTGCCCCGGTTTCTCTGCAAAAGCTCCCTCAGGTACTGGCTCTCGACGAACCCCAGGGACCGCTCCCTCACGTCGGAAAGGGTAACAGACGTGTCTATGGGCACCCTCGCCACTCTTCCCGGCCCGGTGAATATGTCGGCAGGGAAGTGCCTCGGTGTCAGGACCGGGGAGGACTCGAGTATGTACGCCCTCTCCACGATGTTTTCCATCTCCCGGATGTTCCCGGGCCACCGGTACTGATCGAAGGCATTGATCACCAGTGGGTCCACTCCCGTTATCGTTTTCCCGTACGTCGCGTTCAGCCTCCTGAGGAAGGAGTCGATGAAGATTGGGATGTCCTCGGCCCTGTCACGGAGGGGAGGGATCTCGATGGGAAACACGTTCAGCCGGTAGTAGAGATCCTTTCTGAATGCCCCCTCGGCACACTTTTTTTCAAGATCCTCGTTGGTGGCGATTATGATCCGCACGTCCACCCCGATCATCCCCTCCCCGCCGATCCGCTGGATGGTCTGATCCTGGAGGACCTGCAGAAGCTTGATCTGCATCATGGGGGTGATGGTGCCGATTTCATCCAGGAAGATCGTGCCCCCGCTTGCAAGCTCGAACCTTCCCAGCTTCCTCCGTATCGCCCCGGTAAAGGCGCCCTTCTCGTGACCGAAGAGCTCGCTTTCCAGCAGGGTATCGGGAATCGCGCCGCAGTGGACGCTTATGAACTGTCGATCCCGCCTGCTGCTCAGGGTGTGTATCATCTTTGCAACCACCCCTTTCCCGGTTCCCGTCTCGCCGGTGATGAAAACGGTGGTCTTCGTGCGGGCAACGGACCGTACCTTGCTCAGGACCTCCTCCATGATCGGGGAGTGCGTCTCCGTGAACTCCACGAAATCCTTTCCCAGAAGCCTGTCCCGGTGATAATCGAGCTCCGACTCCATCCTGAGAGACTCATGGAGACTCTCGGTAATGAATGTAACCTCCTCGGGGTTTATCGGATAGGTGAGATAGTTGCTCGCCCCCCCCTTCACCGCCATGACCATCTCCCTGATCAGCTCCTGCTCGCCCATGACGATGATCTC
>JBFFNJ010000014.1:0-18149 GCA_041563215.1 Candidatus Deferrimicrobia bacterium
AAAAGGAGGTCAGGAAGTATGAGCATTCAATCCATCGATGTAGGAAAGAGAATCAAGAGCATAAGAAAGCGCAAGGGATTAACCCTACAGGAACTATCGGATAAGAGTGGTATGAGCGCAACGGCAATAAGCGCTATCGAAAGAAACGTATCTTCCCCGACAGTTTCCACGCTCGTAAACATCGCACGGGCCCTGGGTGAATCGCTGAGTTCCCTTCTCGGTGAGGAAGAGAAGGAATATATATTTACCAAGAGGGAAAACCGCGAAACGATTGCCACAGAAATCAGGAACGTCGAGTTCAAGAGCCTCGGAAGTGGGCTTCCGAACCAGAAATTTCACCCCATGATAAGCATATTGCAACCCGGGGCGGGTAGTGGCCCCGATTATGTAAATCACGGTGGTGAGGATTTCTTTCTGGTCCTTCGGGGGGAAATCGAGATCGATATGGACGGGAAAATCTTCCGCCTCGAAGAGGGGGACAGCATCTACTTCAGGAGCACCATGCCCCACAGGTGGAAAAACCCAACCGAAGGGGAGACACACCTGCTGATCGTTTCTTCAAGGTAAATGGAAAGAGCCGCAGAACTCTGCGGCTCTTTTCTACGAGTTCTATCAGGTCACTCAGCTTTAGAAAGATCGGCTGACGAAATTCAACGCGTTGCCTGCTGACTTCTCGTGTGGGAAACCTCACCCTTTGATACTCTCCTTGATTCTCGCTTTGAGAATTTTCCCCTGGCTGTTTCTCGGCAGACTCTCGGCGTACTCGATGGAATCGGGAACCTTGAATTCCGCCATATTGCTCCTGACATATGCGAGAATCTCGCTCTTTTCAATAGCAGCCCCTTCTTTGAGCACAACTACTGCAACCGGCACTTCACCACATTCGTAATCGGGCTTCGAGATAACCGAAACATCTTCGACGGCTTCGTGTTCCAGGAGTATTTCCTCGACTTCAGCGGGATCAACGGGGACGCCTCCCCTGATTATGACATCCCGGAGCCTGTCAATGACGTAAATATAGCCATCCTCATCCATCGAAGCTATGTGACCGGTGTAAAGCCACCCCTCTTGAACTATCTCTGCCGTAAGATAGGGATCATTGTAATAACCTTTCATAACGGTAGGACCCCTGACCGCCAGTTCCCCCACCATGTTCGGCACGATTTCCACCCCGGAAGAATCGATGACCTTTACGCAAATCCCCACCGCCTCCTTCCCGATCGACGAAAGCCTCCTCGACCCAACAGGTTCGCCCCTCTCCATTTCCTCCTTTACGTGGAGAAAGCTTATGTCCCCCGACGATTCGACCTGTGCGAAGGACTGGACGAAGTCACAATGGAATATCGACATCGCCTCTTTGAGGAGGGAGGGGTCTACCGGGATGAGCCCGCTGTAGGAAATTTTTTTCAGGGAGGAGATGTCGTACGTACCCTTTCTCGCCTCGGAAACGAGTTGCGCCATCATCTGCGGAACGAGGAGAAGCTGCGTAACGCCATGCCTCTCAATGAGCCTCAGTGCCAGTTCCGGCTCAAAAACCCTCATGATCACCACTTTTGCGCCGGGGAGGAAAAACTTCATCATCCTCCCCGCGCCGGCAAGGAAGGGAAGGGGTGCCGTTGACAAGTACACATCACTGCGTGAGATGTTCAGTTCCAGTGCGGAGAAGTAAGAGGCGCACATGAGATTTCTGTGCGTGAGCTGCGCCCCTTTGGGGGTTTTCCCGATCGACCCTGCGTAAGAGATAAACGCCACATCGCTCTCATCCAAAAAATCTCCTGCGGCGCCACCCCGGTATCCCCTCCCCATGAGGGCAGCAAGGGGGGGATAACCGGACACATCCCCGTCTACACAAACCGCCTTTTCGAGGTAAGGGCAGCTATCCGTTATCGTATCTACCGAGGCCACGAACTTTTTCTCAAAGAGAAGGAATCTCGGTTTGAGGTCATGCAAGATCCGGATCAACTCCGGGGGTAAGAGCAAGAAATTGAGCGGGGAAGTGATCGCCCCCATTCTCGCAAGCGCAAACAGTATCTCTACGTAACGGGGAGAATTCTGGGCGAGAACCGCCAAGGGTTCGTCTTTCCGGACTCCCATCTCCCGAAAAAGGGCAGTTAAATAATCTACCCTCTTTTTCAGCTGCCTGTATGTGAGCCCCTCATCGTCGGATGCTATAGCCTCTTTTTCGGGAAAAACACGGGCATTGTGTTCCAGGATATCTCCTATTAACACAACTGGTTCCTTTTTTTCCCCCCTATAAGAAAAGTTATACTATGATGGTCAAATAAGCAAGGCGTTTGGAGACAGCCCGATGGATGATGCATTTGACGTCTACCCCATTCTTCACAGGGAAAAAATCTATAACCTCATCACCGCCATCGACCTGACCTTCGTGGAGGTAAGATCCCTGATCGATTATCTGGAAGAGCAAGAGGCATTCGGAACAGGTGATCACGAAGAGGCGATAGAATCGGGAAGACTCTATTCTGTTGAACTTGATGATGTCGTGTACGAGGTTGACGTCCGCGGATACGAAATTGCCATTTACTCGAGAGTCGAGCGGGACAACGGACCCGCCGAGGAAAACAGCTGACAGAGAAAAGCATAATCTGCGTCTGACATTTCCCGCCGGTCAAGCATCCCCCGAGCCAGATGGGGAATCAACCCCCCGAGGAAAGAAGAAAGGACATTACGAGGACAAAGAGCGATAAGCCTCCGATCACCAGGGAACCCACCCCTACGCCACAGAGGGGGAGAAGGAATGAAGCGCCGGTGAAGGCGGCCGATGCCGAACCGGCAAGGTCAAGGGCATAAGCGCGGCTGTAGGAACCCAGGCGGTGGCCCGATCCGGCAAAGAGTCCCCCTCCGCCCGATCCGGTGACAAAAAGGGCAAAGTAAAAGAGCGGGGACGGGGGCAGAGCGTTTTTCCCTCCGAAGACCCACAATACGAGTATGACAGAAAGCACCGTCCCCCCGAGCATGGCGAAAGAAGCTTTCTTTACGCTTCCGAGCATCCCGGAAGACCCCGCCGCGAGCCCCACCATGTAGGAGCAGAAAAGGAGACCGATGTGGGTGTACACGCTGCCAAAAGCCATCTGAAAGGCAAATATGAGGGATACCTCAACAAGTATCCCCAGGGCTCCGGAGAAAAAGAGTATCGCCTGGGAAAGCCCTCTACCAAGCAGGGCCGTGGTGCCGAGAAAAAAGAGGGCGTAAAAGATTAGAAAGGAAAGCAAAATCATGGGAGGGGCAACCTTGAAAACCCTCACGATCGCCCTGTCGGCAATGTCTGCGTGCTGGGAAAAAACCGAGGACAGCCCGTAGATTACGGGGAGTTGGTCGAAAATTCCCCCGCCACCCCTTCCGGACAGAAGGGACCGTGCCCATGCCTCCCTGTTGCCATCCATCCGGAAGGGAACTATCTCCGGAAGAAAGTAGACGTTTTTCAACTGCCTCGACCGCAACCGGCTTGCTACGTCATCGGAGCCTGCCTCCCCCACCGGGAGGGAGGGTGAGGCGATAAAAGAAAACTCACCACCGGGGATAATGCGAAGGGCCCCGAAAGACCGGAGCAAGGCGGCATGAAGAAAATCCAGGATGTGGACGTAATCATCGCCGAGGTAGTCCCCGCCGAAGGGAAGCCTTACGAACAAGATTCCTGTCTTACCGAGTGCTCCGGAAACGTTCCTGTAAAAGGATGCCCGCAATGTCCTCAGCGAAGCGAGGGTAACCGGCAACCCCGGCGCTTGGATGACGACGTCGTATTCCTTTCCCCCCCTGCTGAAAAAGCGCACGGGATCCTCGGGAACATAGGCTTCTGCGAGACCTTCGCCGTCAATCTGGGCAATGACACTCTCGGCGTGCAGGAAGTCAGCGTCAATTACGGACACGCTCACGTCCCCATATTTTTCACACTCCGTGACGAGGGGCAACAGGCTGGCGCCGATCAGGAGGAAGCGGCGGGGGGTCGCGGCAAATGATGCCGGGAAGTGAACCATCTCCTCGGAAAAAACAGGGTCCCCGGAAACGAACTCCCTCTTTAAATTAGCATAGAACGTTTTCTGTTCCCCATCTGTGGTCACGTCAAACCTTCCCGTCAGAGTCTGTCTGTAATGGGTGTGATCGAACCCGCGAAAAGACCAGGCCGAGGTAAGGGAATCGAAATAGCCCGAGCAAAGCAGCAAAGCAAGTGACGCAAGGAGCAGCAGAAAAGGAAAGACAAGGGAGAATTCCCCCCCGTTCAGAAGGCGGCGGACGAGGATAATGGCCGCTGCACTCGAGAGAAGACAGATTGAAAGGAAAAAATAGGGGCCTGCCTTGATGCAATATGGAATGAGGGAGAGCACACCCGCAATCGATGCGCCGATGGCCTCGTAGAAAAAAACGCTGCTCTTCCCGGCCCGGGGGTCATCGGTCAGTGAGAGCTGCCGAAAGAGCATGCCACCGGCAAGGGAGGGAAGGAAGAGGGGAACGGAGGTGACGAGGAGAACAAGGTGAAACGGGGGCGCCTCTCCCGGCAAAATCCCCACGATGACCCGTGCCCCGCGGGTAAACAAAACGCCCAGTAACGCCAGAAGGGGAATGGCGAAGGCGAGAACCTCGATCATCCTCCATGAAGGCCTCACGCCCTCTCGGAAGGAAAGGGCGCCGGCACCGCCGGAGAGCAGCCACAGGCCCAGCCCCATACCGTAGACCACCTCGTTCCCACCGCACTGGGAAAAAACTTCTCTCAGGATAACAACCTGCGACAGGAGCGTTGAAAAGCCCAGGAGAATGGAGAACAGGGCAGTTTTCATGCCTTCTTTTCGAATATACCCTCGATTTTTTCGCCGCAGTGGGCGCACTTTCCATTCCGAACGTGATTTTCACCGATGAAGTAGACCAGACGGGAAATTATCCTTTTTCCGCACCGGGGGCAGTAGGTGTGCTCTCCCGGATCTCCCGGGACGTTCCCCACGTAAACATACTTGAGACCCGCATCGATACATATCTCCCGTAGCCTTCTCAGGGTAGAAACGGGGGTGGGAGGGAGGTCTCTCAAAAGGTACTGAGGATAGAAGCGTGAGAGGTGGAGAGGCACATGCGCCCCCAGTTCATTTTTTATCCAGACCGCCATTCTTTTCATCAGGGTGGGGTCATCGTTGAGGGTGGGAACCACGAGATAGACTATCTCCAGCCATGTGCCCGAGGAGGCGATGCTTACGAGCCCATCGAGAACGGGCTTTAACTCGCCACGGACTATCTTTTTGTAATACTCCTCTTCGAAGGCCTTCAGATCAACCTTTACTGCCAGGACCTTTGGCAAGAGCTCCTTCAGCGGTTTTTCCTGAATGTATCCGGCTGTTACGACAATGCTGTCTACTCCCGCCTCGTTGCCGGCAACGGCACAGTCGTACATGTATTCGTAAAACACGACGGGTTCGCTGTAGGTATACGCTATGGTCATACAGCCGGATTCCTTTGCCTTCCTTACGATATCTTCCGGAGAGAGACGATAATTTCGCGTCTGTTCTGGCCTTGACTGAGAAATCTCCCAGTTCTGGCAAAACTTACAGTTGACGTTGCACCCGGCAGTGGCCATTGAAAAGGACCTGCTTGCCGGGTAGACGTGAAAGAAGGGCTTTTTCTCGATTGGATCGACATGGACGGTACAGGGCCGGGAATGAATGAGGGTTATATATTTTCCACCCCTGTTCTCCCGCACCCCGCAGTAACCCCTCTCCCTGTCGCCGACGAGACACTTCCGGGGACAGAGGAGGCACTCGATTTCCAGTCCCTGCTTTCTTTCATAATATTTTGCCTCTCTATCAGACAGGTCTGAAGACAGGGAAAAGGCAATGGCATCCCCCGTTGCTGCCACCATCCTGCTTAAAGACTCGGGGCGGGGGACGAGCAGAGAGGCGGCACAGGTCCCGCAGGCAGTGAAAAACTGTCTCCTCGATATCTTCACAATCCCACCACCTCCCTCACGGTCTCCACGCTTTCACCGGCCACTCCGAGTTCATACGGCGGACGGGCGGCATCGAATATGTACTGGGGAAACCGTTTTTCTTCCCGCAGGGGGAGAAGCCCTTTCGACCTGCGGAGTTCTTCGAGTTTCTCGTATCCGGCCTGGTCGAGCGAAACGGGATCCTCGGATATATAAAGAGCACGTCCCTCCTCCCTCCACCTGGCGTTGAAGGAGGGACCGCCATTGCACTGGACGAAAGTTCCATCCAGAATTGAGAGGACAACCCTGTTTTTAATCACCGGGGCACTGAAGAGGTCCAGTATGTAGGGGTTGCAGCCGTTCATATGATATTTATTCGGGTTGTTGATCGCCCCGAAAAAGTTTTTCATCGTCCCCGTGTAACCGCAGAGAATATGATCCTTGAGAACGGGAATGCTTATGACGAAATCGCTCATCCTGGTGAGGATCCGAGAGAGGAGGCTTCCCACCTCGCCGTTGACCATGAGTTCACTTTCATAGCCAACGCCGTAGGTATCCGTTCCAAAACACCTGACCCCGGAGGAGCTGTAATTCAATCTGAAACCGGCCCGGACCAGCTCATCGTTCTGCCTGTCCCATATGGTAACGTTGCTTTCGGAAAGCCCCGCCTGCACCAGCAGATCGGCGATTCCGTACGCCACTGCCTTCCTCGTCTGTATCCCGGGCACTCCCAGACAATTTACCTTGAGGGTAACTTTCGCCCTCTTCCCGAAGCGGGACGCCAGATACTGCTTCCACCCCATTCCGGAGAGCATTTCCAGCCCTCTTCTCAAAGCAATCGACATGTCCCGGTAATCGAGTGAAGCAGCCTTTTTGGGGCTCTTGACGCTGATTTCCACAACTCTGGATCCCATATCATTCACCGGTTGTCATCATCACCGAATATTTCCGCCTCGAAGGTATAAATGTCAATCTCCTTTTTCCAGGCAAGGGAGGGAAGCCCCGCCTTGACACAGGTCTGGGAGAGAAACGTTTCGACGTCCCATCCGTTTTTCACTGCCACCTGTGGAAGAAGCAGGCCCCTCTTGTGCCCTTTTGAGACCATGAGGCCGTGCCTGCCCACCTCGATGCCCGATATATCCTCAACCTTTTCGAGCGGAGTGAGCACCGATATCTCGATATGTATGCTCGCGAGTTCGGAGGGAGTGAGCGGCGGAAACCGGGGATCCTCAGTGGCGGAAGAAACGGCGCACTCCATGATCGTCCGGTAGAGGGGATAGAGGGCCTTCGTGTACCCTATGCAACCCCGGAGTTTTCCCCCTTTCTCTATTGTGACGAATGCTGCACCGGGGGCTTTCAATTTCTCGCTCGAAACCTCGACATCGGGCATATTCCCCATCTGTACGAACTCGCCGATGGTTTTCCTGGCTATTGCGAGGAGTTCTCTTTTCTCGCCTTCGCTCAGGTAACCGTTACCGCCAGATTCCCCTTCCTTCATCTTTCCCCTCCTTTGGGAAGTCTTCTCACCTCTTTTCAGTGCCACCGCCGATAAATAGCCAACCACCGATGCGGTATCTCCCGTTGTATCCCCGGAATCTGCGTACCCGGTGACGTATACCGAGGCGGCTTCCAGCCTTTTCCACAGCATGAGCGCGAGCACCGACGCAGCGCCTCCGCATGCCTCACACTTACCTTCCTTGAGATCACGGATGAGCTCGCCGTCGTCTAGATCCTGCACCCTTTCCCTGAACACCTCATCGAGGGATCGCCCTGCGCCCCTGCTCTTGTAGTGTGAGAGGTCAGTGCTCGCCACGACGAGGACCCTTTTCCCCTGCACCGCAGTGAAAATTGCGTCGGCGACCTTTTCCAGCAGGCCCCTCTCGAGCACGTTCACTTCGATGGGAACGAAGGAAAAGTCACCGAGAGCTACCTGAAGGAAGGGAAGCTGCACTTCAAGGGAATGCTCCCTCACAAAGAGTGCGGGCGAACTTTCAAACAGGCCGGGAGAGCGGGATTGGATGTCGCGAGCAGCGCGGCTGTCGATGTTCACCAGCCCAAGGGGGGTTCTGAATGCTCCCTCGAGCATGATCGCGGCCCTTTGCACGCGGAGAAAGTGGCTGGGTCCCAGTAGAACCACGAGGTCATAGCGGTTTCCCCTTATCTCCCTGTAAGCCCTCGCGGCGGTTCTACCGGAGTAGACGTATCCCGCGTGGGGGGCGATGATACCGGCAATCCTCTTCCTTTGCAGGGGTACCGCTTCACCTTCCTCCATGAGGCCCCGTATCATACCGGTCAGTTCTTCCGCGTCGGAGGGGTAAAAAGAACCGGCCCAGGCGGGCTCCCTCACGAAAGCACCTTCCGCAGGAAAGGGGTAATGGAGGGTTACCCAAAATGACAGGACAAAAACTGCCGTAAATGTCCCTGCCCTCGCCATGGCAGCTCCTCCGATGAGGAAATTCCCCGTTGGTCCACGCATTAGTATATTATATATTGCCAATAGAACCATGGATAACTCGCTGGACTCTTTCACGGGACCGCCTCATGGATAGGGGACCATCACCTTGCTTCATCCCGTCGAAGGGGGAGGAGAAAATGAGAGCAAAAGCCTCTTTCACCCTCGCTTTTTTCCTTTTAACGGCGACCTTCTGGGTCGGAAATTCCACCGCCTCGTCGAACAGGTTTTTCGACTTCTCTTCGGGGAGAAACACTGCCGGCTTCTTCACCTCTTTCGCAGACGATTTTTCCTACTATTTCGGCCAGGTAAGAACAAAACCGGCCAGCACCTTTGAGGTGGGACTGAAAGGAGGGGCAGCGGAGATAAAAAAAGGCAGGAACGAGGGAACCGGCGGTTACCTGGGAGTGGACGGAAATGTGCGCATCTTCGGCTTCGAGGGTTCTTTCCCCTTCGACCTCTACCTGGCAACTGGTTTTTCCAGCATATTGAAGTCACGGCGGGCCCTGAACGAGTTCTTCATAGGGCCTGTCGGAGAGAAGACCCTCACCTCCGCTACCGCTCTGGTTATACGGGGAACCCTCGGCATCGAAGTGGCCGCGCGAGGGGGTTCCCTCACTGACGACGACGACCTGGATCTCTTTATCACCCCGGGTCTCGTTTTCAATATCGGGGATGCAGCGAACATATTCCTGGAGCTGAAAGCTGGATCGGACACTGCTGCTGGCGTAGGGATAAACTTTTCCTTCTGATTTAAAAGTCCACAAAATGCCGGGAAACCCCACCCGGGGGAGGGGGGAGGAAAGGAGAGTTGCAAACCCATCTCGAAGCTATCTTCCCACAGATCGTGGCAGTCGTGGTACCCGTTTTCTCGGTTATCGGGGGAGGGTATCTCTTCGCCAGATGGAGAAAGAGCCGGGATCTTTATTTCGTGACCGATTTCATAACCTACGTCGCCGCCCCGCTCCTCGTTTTCTATTCTCTCACCGACAGGACCCTTGCTTTTGAAAACTTCTCCCTCATCTTCGGCAGTTCCCTGTTCATCGCCATCCTGGGCTCAGCCCTCTCCTTTTTCGCCTCGAAGAAGATAGCAGGCGGCTCTCCTGCGGCAACCCTTACCATGGCATTTATGAACTCAGGGAATATGGGCCTGCCGGTTTGCTACTTTGCCTTCGGCAGGGATGGTCTTGCCGTTGCCACCATCTTCTTCGTCACCATGTCGATAGTCCACTACACGGTGGGCACAGCCGTGGCAAGTGGAAGGGGAAAGGCTAGAGACGCGCTGCTTTTGCCGCTTGCCCCTGCAGCTATCCTGGGGATCGCCATCAACCGGCTCAACATTACCCTCCCGGTCCTGATAGAGCGACCCGTAAAGCTTCTTGCCGACTCGGCGATACCCCTCATGCTCTTTTCTCTTGGAGTCCGCCTCTGGAACATCGAGAAGACCGACCTGAAACTCTCCTACACCCTGGCCACCATGCGTCTTTCGATCGGTATCCTGTCCGGCTTCTGCGCAATTATGCTGTTTGGGCTCAGCGGGACCTCTGCCTTCGCCATTCTCCTCCAGGCAAGCATGCCACCGGCTGTCTTCAATTTCATCCTCTGTGAAAAATTCAACAAAAATCCGGGGCTTGCCGCCTCAACCATACTTGCGGGGACGCTCATGTCCCTCGCAACTATTCCACTGCTCCTTTACCTGATCTACCTGTACTTCCCGATACGGTAGATCACTGGGGAAGCAAGATATGAGGGGGAAGCTCCAGGCGGGGATGGATATCGACAAATACCCTTACAAGGTCAGGGTCAAACTGTGAGCCGCTGCAGTTGCTTATCTCCGCAAGAGCCCTGTCCGGCATAAGGGCGCTCCGGTATGCCCTGTTCGAGGTCATCGCATCGTAGGTATCGGCGATGGCCAGCACTCTTGCTTCCAGGGGAATCCTCTCTCCCCTCAGGCCGGAAGGATATCCATTCCCATCATACCTTTCATGGTGATGCATTATGATGGGGAAAACGTTTTTCAGGGATTGGATGGGTTCCAGGATCTGCACACCCAGTGACGGATGCTTCCTGACAAACCGGTATTCCCCGTCGCTGAGCCTGCTCGGTTTGTTCAGAATCGTTTCCGGTATTCCAATCTTTCCCAGGTCATGAAGGATGCCGGCAGATCTCAATTTCGTCATGTCCACCGTCTTTCCCACCGCCCTCGCCAGCTTGACCGAGTAGAAGGTTACCCGCTCCGAATGGCCCCTGGTGTATGTATCCTTCGCCTCGAGCGCCTTGACCAGGGACTGGATCGATCGAAGGTAAAAATCGTTGATAATCCTGGTCTGTTCGAACACCTTTTTTTCCAGGTTGTCGCGATAGTCGGCCAGGGCCTTTTCCAGATGTTTCTGTTTCAGGGCAGATTCGATGGTGTGCATGAGGATCTTGAAAATTACCGGTTTGAAAATATAATCCGAGGCCCCCAGTTTCATCGCATCAACAGCAGTTTCAATGTCCCCCTGCCCGGACATGATCACCGTGGCGAGGTTACGGTTTTCCCTGGCCTTTCCAAGGAGCTGGAGACCGTTCAAGGCAGGCATGTTCAGATCGGTCAGAAGGAGATCGAAGGTGCCGGAACTGAGCATCGCAAGAGCCCTCTCACCGTTTTCCGCCTCCTCCACCCTATATCCCTCGATCCTAAGCCTCTCGCTTACAAGCTCCCTCATCATCTTCTCGTCATCTACGACGAGAATTGAAAAAGCGGAGGGATCGATTTCGAGCCCCACGTGGCCCTTCACGTCTTTTCCACCCGATAATCCCTGTGGCAGGTTTCTGGAAGCGACCACATTCTCTCCTTGCAGGCTTTCGTAAACTCTTAAAACATTCCGGAAGTTAAACGTTGAACCTGACCGTGACGATATCGCCATCCTCGACGATATATTCCTTCCCTTCCACCCGAACCTTGCCGGCTGCCTTTGCCCGGGACATATCGTTAAACTGAACGAATTCCTCGAAAGGTATCACCTCGGCCCTGATGAATCCACGCTCCATGTCGCTGTGGATCTTACCCGCCGCCTCGCGTGCAGAGGCCCCTCTCACAATACTCCATGACCTCACCTCGTTGGGGTTTACCGTCAAGAAGGTTATCAGGTTGAGAAGGCGGTAGGCGCTTTTTATGATGCCCTGCCCCACGAACCTCTTGATGCCGACTTCACGCATGAACAGCTCCCTGTCATCAGGATCCAGGCTCATAATCTCCTCTTCGAGCTTCGCGCAGACAAGGGCTGCGTCGACTCCACGCCCCTCTATTTTTTCCACTTCTCTTTTCACAGATTCATTCTCGAGGTCATCTTCGCCTACGTTGACAACGGCTATGATCGGAATTTCACTCAATAAACTGAAGCCCGAGACCATCTTTTTTTCATCCTCTCTGAGCTCCATATCCCTCACTGGCCTGCCCGACTCGAGGTTTGAAGCAAGCTCCCGGATGAGCTCCCGTTCGCGGCTTTTTTTGCCCTCTTTCAGGAGGCGCTCGAGCCTCTTTTGAATCACCAGGTAATCTGCAAGGCATAGCTCCGTTTCTATCTCACGAAAAGATTCTAGGACACCTTCAGAAGGTGATAGCCCATCGGGAGTTTTGGACAGAAAAAGAGGGATGAGGAGAAGCAAAACATCACACTCGCGAAGGGAAGCTACGTTCTGGCCGTCTATCAGGGCCTCACTTCCCGGTTGGATCTCCACCAGCGTAACAGCCTGATAAACTTTCTTTTTGGGCTTGCATATGTTCTCGAGATAATCGACCCGCTCATCGGGCAGGCTTACCACGAAGGGGCCTTTTCTTGCCCTCGTGTCGTCCATCTCATAACCGAACCCGGCCACGAGCGTACCAAGGAGCGTGCTCTTCCCCGACAGGGGTCCACCGAAAATACCTATCTTCACCCAGCCCCCCGACGTTTCGCCTAGGAAATCTATTCGCTCACATCTATGCCCTGGAAGAGGTCGCTTTCGGGAAACGATGGCGTTTTAACACCCGCCACGTCTGCCAGGACGTAATACTCCTTCTTCGTAAACTCGCGGTAATTGGGCCTCGAGAGGATCCTCTCGATATCCTTGATCTGGGTCTTGTGGCATTGAAAAGCCTTGATCTTTTTGTCCACGTAATCCGAGGTATCGATAACCGTGGTTATATCCTCCATGGGGACCCCGCTCAGGTTGATGTTCCGCTCCTTCAAAAATTTCTCCGGAATCTCGAAATGGTAGAGCTTCATCGCCTGCCAGGGAGGAAGGCCCCCATTTTGCCGGTGTTCCGGGCAATAATCGCTCTCAGCCGATTTTCTGAAGCAAAATCGCGATACTTCCGACATCATGATATGATCCGGGTGGCCCGAAACTCCGGTAGGGCCGAAGCTTATGATAACATGCGGCCTGTACTTCCTCACTGCATAGACGGCTCTCTCGATGATCGATGCCAAGGGGGTTTCCACCAGTTTTCCATCTATGAAACCCATAAAGAATATCTCCTTTATGCCCAGTGTCCTGGCGGCACACGCAAGCTCCAGGGCCCTTACATCCCCCACGTTGTCCCGGGTGGCAACGGGAGGGTCACCGAGCATGCCCGCTTCCCCCTTTGTAGCCGTGGCGAGAAACATCTCATACCCGAGATCAGCATACTTAGCGATGGTTCCTCCCGGACCGAAGGTCTCATCGTCGGGGTGTGCGAGCATACACAATACTCTGCCCCTTGGAGTTTTTTTCCTCTCTGCCGAATTAATGCCGGAATTTTCAAAATAGTTCATTTTTTATACCTCTTCGTATTATATTCACAATCCGGGAAGGCTTGAAGATAAATATAGGTGTAACACCATCCGATAACTCCTATACTGGTTAGATGACGGATCGGGAAAAAAGGGTCATGAAAAAAACAGCCTTAATACTCAGCGGTGGGGGGATAACCGGGGGTATCTATGAACTCGGTGCCATGGCGGCATTCAACGATATCATCACAGGCGGAAAACGACCCACCGATTTTGACATCTTCGTCGGCATATCGGCCGGATCAATCCTTGCCGCGATGCTCGCAAACGGCATAACGCCAAAACTCATGTATCGTTCCATCCTGGGGCCGAAGACGAGCCCGTTTTTCATGAAACAGGAGGATATCTATTCATTCCCCCTCCGGGAATATCTCAGTGGTTTCGGCAAGTTTCTCCTCTCCTTCCCCCAGATATTTCGGTCCATGAAGCGTGACCAGAGAAAGGTAAACGCCGTGAGTCTCCTGTCGGCACTCGAATCGTGTTTGCCCCCGGGGATCTTCTCGAACAAAAACCTTGAATTTTACATGGAGAGGATTCTGACCCTCCCCGGAAATACCGGCGATTTCAATAGTCTGGAAAAAGAGCTCTACATAGTGGCTGTCGAGCTCGACAGGGGGGAGCGCTGGGTCTTCGGCGAGGAAGGGAAGAAGAACGTCCCCATCTCCGCTGCGATTCGTGCCTCCACGGCCATTCCGGGATACTTCTCGCCCGTTGAGATCAACGGCCACTACTTCATCGATGGCGCTGCGGAAAGATCGGGCCACATCGACATCGCGATCAACCGCGGTGCTGACCTCATCGTTATCATCAACCCCGTGGTCCCCGTTTACAATGACAAAACAGTCGTCTCGATACCTACCTTCACCGGTTGCTGCAAATCCATAGCAGAATCCGGGATTTCAAACGTTACGGAACAGTCATTTAGAATCAACAGCAGGGTCAAGCTCGACCTTGGCCTCTCCCTCCTTGCCCGGGCACATCCCGATGTGGACATCATCCTCATAGAGCCGGGACAGCTTGAATCTGCCCTCTTCCTCTACGGAAGCATGAACTATTCCGAGAGAATACAGATCCTCAACTACGGGTACAACTCCGCATCGGTTTTTTTCCTGGAGCATTTCGACAAGCTCGCGGACTGTTTCAGCAAACACGGCTTCGAGGTTTCCCTGCAAAATCTGAAGATGGACAAGTTCCTCTACTATGCAACAAAAATGAAAACGAGAAAAAGGTTCTCACTCAACTTGTAATATGCCCAAATTTTGTGCATATTGAATAAAGTATCCCCTCAGTGCTATCTTTGAGCGGGAATGCACAGCTTTATTCACAGAATTTTCCACACATTCTGTGGAATCATCACCGGGGGGAGATATGAACGGCAGGACAAGCTTCCTGAAATTCCTCGAGGTGCTCGTCAATGAAGACGAGAGAACGAGGGTCTTCAAGGAGTATATCGAACACAAAACAGATTACTCCGTCTACATTGAAAAAATCGGCATCCCGGGGATATCTGACTCCTTTGAGTTTCACAACGTCAAACTGACCTCTCCCGACAAAAAAGTCAGGATCAATTCGGAAATAATTAGGTTGAATTCAACGCAGCTGTCATCTCTTCTCGCAGCCGGCAAAATGATTCTGAATTCGACAAGCGATATCCCCGTGGAGGTCGTGGAAGGTCACGGAGTATTCATATCCGTCGGGCCCGAAGACGAACCCACCCTCGAGATTTTTTCGCGGAGAGCTCTATTTCGCGGGATCGAGTTCAAGATAAAATATGACAGCACCTCCAAGGAGCCGGAATTTACCGGAACGCTTTCCTCAACAGACATGGACGCTGAAATTTCCCTCAACTACCGGGGCATCGAGATACCAACCGCTGCGGGCACCGTAGACCTGACCTTCAACCTCAAAACACTTACAGGAAAGGCAGACATACGCATTGCCGGTAAAAAGGAGACCAAAAACGGGGAGGACAAGAAACCCAAAAAAGAGAGAAAGAAAGAAAACGTCACTTTCGAGGATCTTTCCCTCAATCTGAGTTTCGATTTTACCCTCTTCCCCTATTCCCTTTAGGGTGGCCAGACATAACCCCTACCGAAGGGATATTTTGCGCAAGCGGTCATATTATTTTGACACCGGAAAAATATTGGGGTACAAATCTTGTAAACAAACCCGCACAGTGTACCGATGAAGAGGACTTCGATACTCATTCTTTTTGCTGCATTGCTTACGCTGGGGATTTCCAGACAGCTCTGCGCTGCCGATCAGGAGGAGATATCCATACTCGTGGACGGCCTGCCTCTTGATGCCAAGGGGGTCAGGGTAAACAGGGAGCCCTACGTGCCGGCATGGATCCTTGAAAACTACGGTAACACGAGGATCATGTGGAAACCGGGTGAATCCATACTCGAGATCAACACCATCGAACCAGAAAGTGCCATTTACAAGATGGAAGGAACCATGCGCATAAGAATCGGGTTTTATTCCCAGGAAGAAGGGTTCATCGCCGGAAAGAACACACCGGTGCACATACTCAACATGAACCCGGACAATCTGGAGTTTGAAAGCGGAGCCAGCCTGCACCAGAGGGCACACCAGTCCACCATATCCCGCCTTCAAATTGCAGATGAAAAGGTACTGAAATATCTTGACCTCTCACCCCCTGAGCGATACCACCATGCAGGCCTGGAAATCATCTCCCAGATGGAAAGGGATTCCATCCTCGGCCTCGACAGCATCATCGCTCGTTATGAAAGCCTCTACCGCGAATTTTACTACGACCTCCTTTCGACGCTCGTGTTCGAAAAGGAAAAAGAGATAAGCGAGTCACCGACCATATCTGCCGAACTGAAGGAATTATCCATCTCGGAGGTTAAAACAGATGAGGCGGGAACCGGATCTATAACGCTTCGAAACGGGACTCACTTCGTGTTCTGCAGGATGCACCACGAGGGAAAACTGATCATCTGGAACCTCCCCGTGACGATAACGGGCAACGACATATCTCTCGAGCTCACCAACAGAAACGTTACCTTCGTGAAATAACCTTCTTTTGTCACCTCCTCTATTTTTTGTTCTCCCCGTCCGGGCAGCGAAACATAGCCGGATCGGAAATACCGGGACTCAGAAGTTTCAACGGTGGACCTGGAACTGTGAACTTCCTTCATCGTTATGGGGAATACTCAGAGTTCAATGGGAGCACAGAAGCAGATAAAAACCCCAGAGCGTTCGACTTTCGGGTTTTTGCTCATGATCCGGAATGGCTGAACTCTTACCGTTTTACACCTTCGCCCTCTGCCTGGCAAAGCGGTACAGCCGCAGCCATTCAGCATAATAAGCTTCTGCATCGACGGGGCCCTTTCCCTTCACAAGGTGGAAATTGCCCTTTCTGACCGGGATCGTCCCCCCTTCGGCAAGCCGCTTAGCAAGAGCGGCACCGATTCCGGTCATTTCCGCTATCCTGGACTGGTACATGCGCTTTCCGAGCAGGTCCCTGAGAAACCTCGACACGCCGCCTATCGAGGAAATGCCCCCGGATACCACGAACTCACCTGCATCCCACCCACCGAGGGCCATCGCCTCGTCTATCAAACGGAAGTAACAGAGGGAGCCCAGGAGGGAGGAGGCGAGGATTTTCCTTTTGTCGGCACCGCCTCCTATCCCCGATACCGCCGCATGGAAAGGCGGGTCCCAGAGAGGAGCGCCGGTGCCCCTTTCGCCGAACACCACGGCGGGGTATACTCCGCCTTCGAGTTCCTTATCCCCGAACTGTTTTCCCAATAGCTCCTCGAAGTAGCCGAGGGCATCGGAAACGGCGTTGACGGTCCCCTCGAGGAGGTAAAAGGATTTCCCGCCGACGCTGTGGCTGAGGGTCACGATCAGCCCTCCTGACATTTTCGGTAATTCTCCCATCGGAACGAGGAGAAACCCTCCCGTACCCAGGTTTATGAGCCCCCTTCCCGTTCCCCATCCCGACGAACCGAAGAACGCCGCCTGCTGGTCCCCCGTCGAGGAGAGGATAGGGATGCTCGCCCCTTTCATCGAAATATGGCCGAAATCGCTCACCGTATCCCTGACTTCGGGAAGCATGACATTCCCGGGAACGGAAAAACAGCGAAGGAGCTCCTCAGAGTAGTCCCGGCTGTGTATATCGAAAAGAAGCGTGCGCTGCGCATTTGCCGGGTCCGTTGCGAAAACCTTCCCCCCCGTCAGGGCAAATATCAGGTAGGTGTTGACCGTCCCGAAGAGCACGGTTCTGCGACCAGGCGGGGTATGCCTTTCCAGTTTCACGGCACTGTAATATGGCGTCATGGGCAGGCCCGATATCTGCCTTATTTTTTCCTCCCGAGAGAGCAACCCAGGGATTCTCTCTGAACACGATGTGTCTCTCCAGGATATGAGCGGGGTCAGGGGTTGTGCGCTCTTATCGAAGAAGAGAAAGGAGCTGCGCTGCGTGGCGAGGCCCGCGCCGCGGATGGTTATCATTCCCTTGCGTGCGAAGGAAACCGCCTCGGATATGGCAGACCTGACGGACCAAAGGAGCGCCTTCGGGTCCTGATGGACCGCTCTTCCCGAAACCGTCGTCTTTACCCTCTTTCGCGAGGAAAAAAGCAGCTCTCCTTTTGAGGAAACCAGGAGAGCCTTCGTGGCCGTGCTGCCCTGGTCGATCCCCAGATATGCAACTTTTTCCGCCGGGGTCTTCTCCATACCATAGAGATTATACAACTTGAAAATGTACACGAAAAATATTAGGATTAAATTCTCACGATCTTTTACACATAATGCCGAAGTGGTGGAATTTGGTAGACACGCCATCTTGAGGGGGTGGTGGGCTAAAACCCGTGCGGGTTCGAATCCCGCCTTCGGCACCACAAAAACAGGTGAAGCCGGCTGTTGCCGGCTTTTTTGTTCCTTCACCCTGCAAGAGACACCTTGAAAAGATAACTACAGGGTTCGGCAGGTGAGCCAGCCATCACCC
>JBFFNJ010000015.1:0-17894 GCA_041563215.1 Candidatus Deferrimicrobia bacterium
CATCCCGAAGCCCGACCTGGTGATCTACCTGCAGGCGAAACCCGAGATCCTCATGCAGCGCATCAGGAAACGGAACCAGGAGTACGAGAGAAACATTTCTCTTGACTATTTGAAGACTTTGAGTGAAGCTTATAATGAATTCTTTTTCCATTACGTCGATACACCGCTCCTGGTGGTAAACACCTCGGAGATCGATTTCGTGGAATCTCCGCGGGACCTGGAGCATTTGATAAAAGAGATAAAGAGTATCAAAAAGGGGGTTCAACACTACATACCGCTTGGATCCAGATAGTTTGGACCGAGACGGAAGGAAGACATAGGGGAAAGATCTGGAGCGCGATTTGTATCGCGTCTCTTTCCAATAAAAGCCTTCCTTCTGGAAGGTTTTTTTTTGTTGTCACGGTGGCAGATGAAGAAAGTAACGGTAATCGATATCAGGAAGATGAAGGCGGAGGGACAACGGATTGTCATGATCACCGCCTACGACTATCCCTTCGCCCGGATATTCGATCCCATCGTGGACATCATCCTCGTGGGAGACTCCCTCGGCACCGTCCTCTACGGGCACGAGACGACCCTTCCCGTCACGATGGATGATATGATCCGGCATACGCGCGCAGCGGCTGCGGGGAGTGAGAGGACGCTCCTGGTATCGGACATGCCCTTCATGAGCTTCCAGATATCCACGGAGAGTGCCGTCGAAAATGCCTGCCGTCTCGTGAAGGAGGCGGGGGCGGAGGCGGTCAAGCTGGAAGGCGGGGTTTCCGTTTTTGAGATAATACGCCGGCTTACCTCTTTCGACGTTCCCGTCATGGGGCACATCGGCCTGACGCCCCAGTCTATTCACCGGATGGGCGGTTACCGGATTCAGGGCAGGGAGAAGGAGGCCAGGCTCAGGCTCCTGGAGGATGCAAGGGCCGTGGAGGAGGCGGGGGCCTTTTCCGTCGTTTTGGAGGGGATCCCGGCCGAGCTGGCAGAGGAGATAACCGGCGAGCTCTCCATACCGACGATCGGTATCGGCGCGGGCGCCGGATGCGACGGACAGGTGCTCGTGATGCACGACATCCTCGGGCTCTTCCAGGATTTCAGGCCGAAATTCGTGAAGCGCTACGCCGATCTCGTGCCCGTCATCGAGGGCGCGGTCCGGGAGTTTGCCGATGAGGTCCGCAGGGGGGACTTCCCCGGCAGGGAGCACACGTTCTACCTCGCGGAGAAGTGATGGAGATCATACGGGATGCGAAAGAGATGCAACGCGCTGCAGATGCCCTGCGGGCTGCGGGGAAAAGGATCGGTTTCGTCCCCACCATGGGGTACCTGCACGAGGCGCACGTGAGCCTCGTTCGGAAGATGCGGGACCGCTGCGACGCGGTGGTCGTTTCCATATTCGTCAACCCCACCCAGTTCGGGCCGGGGGAGGATTTCGAACGGTACCCGAGAGACGAGGAGGGTGACAGGGAGAAGCTCGAAGGGGAAGGTGTCGACATCCTCTTCGTACCCGAAGCGAGCCAGGTCTATCCGCCGGGATACCAGACCTACGTCGACGTGACGGAGGTGTCCGGGGGCCTGTGCGGTGACTTCAGGCCCGGCCACTTCCGCGGGGTGGCGACCGTGGTGGCGAAGCTTTTCAACGTGGTGAAGCCCCACGAGGCGATCCTGGGGGAAAAGGACTACCAGCAGCTGCTCGTGATAAAGAAGATGGCCGAGGATCTCCAGTTCGACGTGGATATCGTTCCCGGTGAGCTGGTGCGGGAGGAGGACGGCATCGCCATGAGTTCCCGCAACGTCTACCTTTCCCCGGAGGAGAGGGAACGGGCCGGGGTCCTCTACCGCTCCCTGAAGCGGGGTAGGGAGCTCTACGAGGCCGGGGAGCGTGACGCCTCCCGGATTCAGGAGGCGGTCCGTGACGTGATCCTCAGCGAGGGGGCCGTTGAACTCCAGTACGTCGAGGTCAGGCACGCCGGTACGCTGGAGAAGACAGACGAGATAAAGGGGGCCGCCGTTATCGCCGTTGCGGCGGTGGTCGGCCCGTCAAGGTTAATCGATAATATCATCATCGGGAGGTGAAGAAAGTGAAGAGAATCATGCTCAAGTCTAAGATCCACCGGGCTACGGTAACGGATGCCGACCTGCATTACGAGGGAAGCATAACGGTTGATGCAGATCTCATGGATGCTGCGAAGCTCGTCGAGTTCGAGCAGGTCGACATCTACAACATCAGCAACGGGAACAGGTTTTCCACCTACGTGATAGGCGGTGAGCGGGGCAAGGGCGATATATGCCTGAACGGGGCCGCTGCGAGGCTGGTTTCCCGCGAGGACCTCATCATCATCTGCTCCTACTCCGTGTATGACGAAGAAGAGGTGGCTGAACACAGGCCGGCCCTCATTTACGTGGATGAAAAGAACAAGATAAAGGAGCTGAGCGTGGCGCATGGCTAAGGGCTCCCTTTTTCTCTCTTCTTTCCTCGTAGCCTCCGCGGGAAGGATCTATTCCCCCGGAGGCCTTCTTGTATCCGGGGGGAAGGTCGTCTATGCAGGGGAGAAGCAGACGGCATCCCTTTTCGCCCCCGCGGGGGTGGAGAGGGTTGAATTGCCGGGTACGGTCATCTTCCCCGGTTTCGTCAATGCCCACACCCATCTCACGATCCCCGAGCTTAAGTGGCGGGCCGGGGGCGATGGGAAAGACTTCGTGGGGTGGCTGCTGGAGGTGATGCGCTACCGGGGTGGATCGGGGGAGGACGACATCAGGGAGTGCGTCCGGGAATCGCTCCGCCAGTCGATCGAGAGCGGGATCACCCTTGCCGGCGAGGTCACCGGCGGAGGGCTCGCGCCGTACGAGGGCGCAAGGATCCGGCTTCGGGTCTACTTCGAGCTGCTCGGCATGACGGAGGAGAGGTGGCGGGAGGAGGGGAATCATATCGAGACCTCTTTTGATACCATCGGTGGTGACGGAGAGATGCTGCGGCCGGGGATATCCCCCCACTCACTCTACACCTGCAGCCGGGCAGCACTCTCATGGGCCGGGGCGTTTGGCAGGGAAAGAAACGTGCCTCTCCAGATACACTTGGCCGAGTCCGCTCCCGAGATGGAGTACCTGCAATCCGGCGGCGGGGAAATCAAGGAGCGGATCTATGCCGCCCTTGCCATCAGCGACGGTGGGTTCTCCGGGTACGGTGACAGCTACACGGACACGCTCACGGAATCCATCCCCCCCGGGGGAGGCCTGGTCCACGGGACCCTGCTGTCGGGGGACCAGATCCACTCCCTGGGAAACGCCGGGTATCGCTTTGTTCTCTGCCTTCGGTCGAACCGCTACCTGACCGGCGCTGCGCCGAGGGTCGAGGATGTCGTCGATGGCGGGCACCCCTTCGCGATCGGCACCGACAGCAGGGGAAGCTGCGGCAGGATCGACATGTTCGAGGAGATGCGCTGCCTGGCCGACGCCTATCACGGCTCCATGCGGGCGGAGGAGTTCTACGGGCGCCTCCTCGACGGCGCGACGGAGGGCGGGGCGAAGACCGTGGGTTTCAACGACCTCTGCGGCTCCCTGGAGGAAGGCAGGATGGCCGATTTCTGCGCCCTCGAGATCTCACCCGATAAGGGCAGGGTCCTGTCCCGCATCGTCGAACGGGGTGAGGGGAGGGATCTCGTCGACGTCTTCGTCTCGGGCGAATCGGTGATCGGCTATTGAATTTTACCCGCCCCGCCTATAATCTTTGCATATGGAAAAGATACGGACCATAGCGACGAACCGCCGTGCCTCGCGCGATTACGAGATTTCCGAGAAATTCGAGGCCGGGATCGCCCTGGAAGGGAGCGAGGTGAAGTCCATCCGGCAGGGGATGGTGAACATAAAGGATAGTTTTGCCCGGGTACGGGATGGGGAGGTGTTCGTGTTCAACATGCACATCAGCCCGTACAGCCATGCAGACAGGCGCTTCATCGATCCCGAGCGGACCAGGAAGCTGCTCATGAGGAAGCGGGAGATCAGCTACCTGTTCGGGAAGACCCGGGAGAAAGGGCTTACCCTCATACCCCTGAAGGTGTACATCAAGGGCAGATACGTGAAGCTGGAGCTCGGTCTTGCCCGGGGAAAGAAGGTGTACGACAAACGGGACGATGTGAAGACCCGCGAGGCGAGAAGGGAGATCGACCGGGCGATGAAGAAAAAGCTCAAATAAGGAAAGAGCGGGAAGAGCGGCTGTGAGGTGGGCCGTGTCTGCTTTTTGTAAAAGACCGGGGGGCCGTCACGGGGGAATTGTCCCCGGTTCGGCCCCCCGAAGATTCTCTCTCCGTCGCGGGGCCTACTCGCGGAACGCGAAGACCGCGTCTGCGATGAAGCACGGCGGGATGCCGGAGTCGTAGGCGCCGAGGAGAGTTACCCCGTCCCCAATCTGCAGATCTTCGAAGTGTCCTGCCTGGTTTATCGAAAACCCGGACTCGTCCTGAATCGTCGTTACAACCTGAGCGTCTTCGGCTACCGTTACGCAGGCAATGCCGGTGTCGGTTGCAAGGAAGGTCATCTCGCTCGTGATTGCGCTGCCCGATATGACGCCGCTGAGCGTCTCGGGTGATGTGCTGTCCCCGATGAGTATGGCCTCGGCGCTCAGAAGCGAAGGGTTAGTGGGGTCGAAGATCCCGTATACCGTTGCGTAGGTTCCCTCGGTTATGGATGACGAAGCCAGGAACTGGCCCGATTTCGAAAATATCCCCGTCTCGTCCCAGACCTGAACGGTGACGATCCCGGTGCCGTCCGCCTGGCCCAGCAGAGAGATTTCCAGGGGAAACTCTCCGGCAGAAAGCGCCGAGCGGATGAGCCCGTCAGCCCTGCTGAGGGAGCCCCTGCCCACGACGAAAGCATCGAGCGCAAGGGGCGGGGAGCTTTCCTGCGCGCCGAGGGTGCCGCCGTCGCCCACGTGGACCTTTCCGAAGAGGGTCACGAAATCCCCCTCGCCGATATCTTCGTACCCGGCAGGCGATCCCTCGTCATCGAAGAACGTGGAGCTTGCGATTCGTACGTCCACGCATTTGCTCAGATCATCCACCGGGGATGCTGTGGATGCCGTGCCGAGAGATTCGATCTCGCAGAGGGCAAACCCCTCGTCTTCCCTGTTCGTGACCACGCCCGAGGCCCGGATGATTTTTCCCTCCCGGAATTCGTCCACGATATTCACGAACACCACGGGGCGAAAGAGGTACATGCTGCTTGCCGTCTCGACGACGTGAATGGAATTGTGCGCGTCGATGTCGACCTCGACGACCAGGGTCTGGCCGGGGTCGACGAAAAAGGTCATCCGCGGGTTCAGGTCTATCTTGCCGTTTGCCAGAAGTTTCTGAACGACAATGCTCTCCCCTTTGACTAGTTCTATTTCGGTTACGTGCAGGCGTATCTTGCTGTACTGGCCAGCAGGGATTCCCGATTCCAGAAAGATGAGGGATGACTCGTTTTCAAGATCCAGAAGGTCCACCCGTATCTCTTTCTCCGTTTTATCGAACAGGGTCACCTTGCCGTTTTCGGAGATAAGCTCGATCTTTTCGATGGTTACCCAGATGTTGTCGAAATCTCCGTTCGGTCTGTCTGTCAGAAGGATTGCAACGCTTCCCGTTTCACCCCCTGGCCCATCCTTTCCCGATTGGCAGGCCAGGAGCCCGGTGACAATGATCGTTGCCACGATAAAGAGAGCTGCGTATCGGTTTTTCATCTTCTTCCCCCCCGCGTGTGGGTTACCCCTAAAGTCGGGTCGGCATCCCATACTCTAATTATCATAGGAGCTTTTCCGTTCACAATCGATGAGAAGTATATCGATAGTATATATGCAACTTGGATGCCATAGGAAAAATTTCAGGGGAACCATCCCCCGATGTGAAATTTCGATCCGGGAGGGGGCACGCCTGCGGGCCGTGATTTCTGTAAAAAAGTCAAGAAAAGCACCTATTTTTAACCAAACGGCGGTTTGTCGATGATAGAAGCTGGGAAAGCGGTGCGGTTCGACCCGGCGGAGAAATGCCACGCGCTGTCAAGCAGCCATCCGGCGCTTCGGAAGAAACGTCACGCGGCAGGTGAAAAATCTGTAAGAACCTTCAACCTCCTTTCAAATTCGTAATTCCCCCCTCCCAAACCACTTTTGCTCTGACACCTTCCCCCTTTGCTCTGACACTACCTTAAGCATATGATATTAAAAGATTTTTTTTGGCTTCCCTGCTTCCGGTTTCGGCGGGTTTCTCCTCGTAAGGGTTCATATCGCGGGAGAGGAGGAAAAAATTTCTTTCCATCGGGGTCCCCACTTATTATGATGGGATACCTTTCCGAATTCGTCTCTGGGGGGTCATTTGTTTGATTTTGTCCTGGCCGTCTCTCCGGTCGTCTTCATCAGTCTCCTCATTCTCCTGTTCAGGGCGGGGGTGATCGTAACGGGGGCGGCGGGCCTCCTCTATACGTCCGCAGTCGTCTATTTTGCCTTCCACACGCCCCTCTCCGTGATAGCCCTTTCCGTTGTCGATGGGGTGGTAACGACCATGCCGGTTATTCTGGTGGTCTGGGCGGGGATCCTGCTCGCCGATGTGCTCATCGGCACGGGCGCCCTGAAAAGGGTGGGCGATTATCTCTGCGGCCGGGTCGAGAACAAGCCCGGCAAGGCGTTGATCCTCTCGTTTGGCCTCGGCAACGTGTTCGAAGGCGTGGGCATCGTCGCCGAGCCCCTTACCGCCCCCCTTTTTTACGCCGAAGGCTTCCACCCTGAAGAGTCGGCGGCATTGTCGATCCTGGGGTACTCCGGGCTTTTGACCCTCGAGTTTGCGGGGATCATCATGATGGTTCTCTCCCTGGCTTCGGGGATCAAGGTGGCCTCTCTCCTCATGCCGGTCGCGGTATTTTCCGTCATCGCTATCTTTTTCCTCTCCTTTCTTTTGCCCTTCGTCGTCTCATCTCACCCGTGGACAGGGGCTGACTACACCCTCCTCGTCCTGACGGCGCTCGCGCTGGGGGGAGCCGTTCTTTTCTCCGTGCGGTTCCTCACCTTTGCCGTCTCCGGCGTGGTGGGTGGCGCGGGAGCGATTGCAGCGGTGTACATCGCCGGGAGAGCGGGGATGTGCGGAGAGAGGGGTGCAGCCAAAGAAAGGGTCAGGCCGCGCTACCAGGATGTCATCCCGTACGGCATCATCGTGCTTCTCTATCTTTTGGCCAACCACGTTCCTCCCCTGAAGGAGTTTCTCGAGGGGGTCTTCTCCCTAAACGTCGAAATAATCAGCGCTCACCCGGTCACCTTCAGGCCGCTTCAGGACATATATACCTTCCTGTTTCTCGCAGGGTACGTTGCGGTGAAAGCAAACGGGGGAAATGCGGGGCGTTTCGGGAAAATTTTTCGAGACAACTTCCCGAAAAGCGTGAGAGCGGCGGTTGCCATGGCCCTTTTCGGCGCCATGGGCCAGGTAATTTCCTTTTCCGGTTTTGACCCCTCCTTTTCGAAGCTTTCACCATCGGGAAATCTCGCCACGGTAATCGCCGAGGGGCTCCATGCCGTTACGGGAATATATTATCTTTTCTTCGTTCCCTTCCTCGGATGGGCAGGCACCCTCCTCACCGGTTACGGTGTCGCTTCGATCATGCTCTTTGCGAAATTGCAGGTAAACATAGGAAATCTTCTCGGCGTCGACCCCGCCCTTTTGGCCTCCGTTCTCGCCGTGGGTGCGGGCGTTGGGAGTATCTCGAGCCCCTTCAAGGTTGCCATAGCCACGCCCCTTTGCAACGGCATCGGAAAGGAGCCCGACGTTTTGCGAAAGACCATACCGGCGGGAATTGGGGTCAGCCTGCTTCTCGGCTGCATCCTGTTTCTCTGGGCTCTCTTCGTCCAGACGTAAGGGGGGTATCAGGGGTGGGAGGCCGGTCCGCTCTCGATGCCGAACATCATGGTTATCCCAACGGCCACCTGAAAATCCCCCGATTCTTCCGTGAGCCCCAGCGCTCCCCCCGCATCGATGAGGTACTTTTTCCAGCTGAAGGCGATTCCTCCCCGGATCAAGCGGCGGTCATTCGTTCTCCTGCTGGTCTCCGCCCCTTCTAACCCCAGAGACGCCCATATGTAATCCCTCACCGGGTAGATGAGCCCTGCTTTGTACTCAAATAGGTCGTCCTGCGTGTTTTTCGCCGTCGGGTCTCCCAGAATTGCAAAGTCGGCGTTGATCAGGAGCGTGGCGGGGCCGATTGCCCGGGAAGCTGCGATTCCCAGGAACAGGTCCGTTTCGTCTGTTCCGAACTCTTCCTGGTTGCTGGCGTTGGGAAGTTTCATCGCCAGGGTGAAGGCAAACTCGGGGAAGATCTTGCGCACCCTGAGAAACGTGAAGACGCCCGTTATCTTGAGGTCTCCCGATCCGTAGTCCTGCGTCTTGTCGGTCTGGTTCATAAGAAGAAGGGGGTATTGGAGGAGCAGTTCCACGTTGTGAGACAGGCCGACGGCCATGTTGAAACTCGGGAGTTCATAGACGCGCCTGTCCTTGTTCTCGGTCTGAAAGAGAAGCCTTTCCCCCTTGTTGTAACTGGCTCCCAGCCTGAGATGGTATTCTCCCGGTGGCGTGAGTACCGGAGAAATGCTCTTCAGGGGAAATTGCAGCTCCGCCTTCGCGGGGGTTCCGCTTGCAAGGAGACTAAAGACCGTGGCGATGATAGCGGCAAGCCACGTCGGATATTTCATCATCGGTATCCCCTCCTCTCTCATCGATCCTGCTCTTTCGCCCGATTTACGCCCTCTTCACCCGGAAAAATTATAACCCCCTGAATATAGGAAAAATTGTTTGCTCTGTCACCCCTTATTATTCACTGTCACCCCTTATTATTCAAGAATGCGGGTTGTGGCCATCTTCCCGGGGTAAGGCAGGGAGGGAATCGTGGCCCCCAACCTCGCCTGTCTGTCCCCGTTAAATGATTGGAAAACAACAAAAGGAAGGGGCTTTTGGCGTCCTTTTCCCACTGCCGGAACCGGTTTCAGCTGTTCCCTGTGAAAGAAAATGAGGATTGTTTTATCGCCGCCGTATAAGGAAAAACGTTATACGTGGGGGATTACAGCACGTCCTCGAGCACTTCGGGGGAGAGGACCCTGATCCTGTTCCGCTTTACCTCGATCACGTTTTTTTCCGACAGCCTCTTGAGCATCCTCGAGAAGGTTTCGGGAACGGCGTTGATCTGTGCCGCGATCACCGCCTTGTCCACATCGAGCTCTATCACCGTGTCTTTTTCGATGTCGACGCCCGTCCTCTCCAGGCGGGTTTTCAGGAACCGGAGAAACCGGGCCTCCACATCTTTCAGCGAGAGGTCTTCCACGAGGTCCACCATCCTCCTCAACCAGGAAGCCATGGAGGAGAGCATCCGGATCGCGATGTCGGGCTTTTCCGCCAGCATGTTCATGAACTCTTTCTTCGGGATAAAAACGAGCAGGGAGTCCTCGATGGTTTTGGCAAATGCCGGGTATGTCCCGCCGCTGAAAACGGACGCTTCCGCGAAGGTCTGCCCCGGCTCCACGATGTGAATGACCTGCTCCTTTCCTTCTGCGGAGACCTTGAATACGATGACTTTTCCCGAGACGAGAAGGTAGAAACCCTCGGCATTATCCCCCTCGTTGAACAGCAGGGACTTTCTGGAAAACCTGCTCTGGCGGCAGAACCGGGCGATCTCCGCGAGGGCATCGTCGGGAAGGTTTTGGAAAAGGAAGTTTTTCTTGAGTGCCGATGTAACGTCCATGCTCTATTATCTAACACAAAAGCAGGTACCCTACCACAGAAGATGCACGTTGCCGATCCGGACGTTTGCAAGTCCTGCATCGAGGGCGGCCCTCTGTGCGTCGCTGGCCGCCTGCCGTGTTGTCCTGGGGAGGTCTTTCATCATGTGCCGGGGATAGAATCCGAGGAGAGAATAGGGGATCTGCGCGTCCAGGGAGGCGATAAAACGAGCAATTTTAGCCACTTCACCGTGGTCCACGTATCCCGGTACCAGGAGGGTGGATGCCACGACGGGGGGAGGTTCGGGACGCTTTTCGATAAATGCGCAGGCGGCCTCGAATGCTTTAAAGGACGCGGCCCTTTTCTGCCCCGTGAGTTTGCGGAAGAGGTTTTCCGAGTAAGCCTTCAGGTCGAACTTGATGCAGCCACCCGAGTCGACGATCAGGTCCATCGCGCGGCGAAGCAGGGGGATGTTCATGCATCCGTTGGTCTCCAGGCAGATCCTCAGTATGGAGCCCTTTTTCCTCTCCCGCGACTTTTCCGATGCCCGTATCACGAAGGGCATCTGCGTCGAGGGGTCCCCTCCGAAAAAGCAGATGCAGGCCGTATCGTCGCCGACGAGGGAGGGGAGGTGGTCCGCGGTGTGGGCGGGCCTCCTTTGCTGGGATAGCGCTTTATACGAGGAGTTCTGACAGAAGAGGCAGTTGAAGGAGCAGGAGCCCATGAATACCGCAAGGTTTTTATACCCGTACTCGGGGCCGTCGCGGTAGGCGAACGTTGGGTACCCAGCGCCCGTTCCCCCCGGGCAGACCCAGTCGGCCACGCAGTTCGTGGGGAGGGGGTCGAAGTACCAGTCATAAATGCCCGTCAGGGGACTTCCTGCAGCGTGGAAGATTTTTCCCCCCCTGTTTTCCCGTATCCCGCAGAACCCCCTTTGCCCTTCGGCGATGGTGCATTCCGAGCCGCAGAGCCTGCAGGAGATGCCGTCAGCGTTGTCGGGAACGGGGAAGGGGAGCCCGAAGGGCCTGCGCGAACTTTCATGGTATCTCAGGTTCTGCTCCGACGGGGAAGCGTTCTTGACGGCACAGGCGGGGCATTCACCGATGGCGTCTGATAGGTAATCGGGTTTTTCTCCGCACAGGGGACAGTAAATCATCGCGCCGTCCTTGATGGTTTCCCTAAGATTATACCCCATTCTCACTCGTGCCCGCAGAAGGCAGCTGTGCGTTTCCGATATTTTTGACCTAAAGTCCCCGGATATGTGTTATATTTTTCTGATAAAAAAAGAAGGGGTGGTATATGGGGCATTTTTCGATAAGCGTTATCGGGAAGGACAGGCCCGGGATAGTGGCGTCGGTGAGCGAAGTCCTTTACAAGCTCGGATGCAACCTGGAGGATTCGTCCTGTTCGATACTCGGCGGTCAGTTCGCCATGATTGTCATTTTCTGGCACGATGATTACACCACGACCGATGAATTCGTAAAAGCTTTCCAGCCGCTCATCCAAGCGGGGCTTACCATAACCGTCAACACGGTGAAGGAAGGTGACATATCTCACGAGAAGGGCTTTACCGGCAAACCGTTCATCCTTTCCGTGTACGGTGCAGATCGGCCGGGAATCGTCTACCGGGTATCCAGCGAGCTCGCTCAGAGAAAAGTCAATATCACGGACTTGAACACCCAGCTCGTGGGGACGAAGGAGCGGCCCATATACGTGATGCTTCTTGAGATAGACATACCCGATAGCGTGGATATGGAAGAGTTTCAGGGGGTCCTCGAGGAGGTGAAGAAGGATTTGAACGTCAACGTAACCCTCAAGCCGATAGAGACCATGGAACTGTGAAAACCATGGCGATTCGTGAAATCCTAGAGTACCCCGATCCCCGGCTGAAGGAGATTTCGGAGCCCGTCGACTGGGTTTCAGATGAGATCAGGTCCGTTGTGGAGGACCTGATCGAGACGATGCGTGCTTCCCCCGGCTGCGTCGGCATGGCTGCACCCCAGATCGGTGAGCTGAAAAAGATCATCGTCTTCGACGTGGCAAACCACCGGAGGGTCAACAACCACCACGGACTCACCGTGCTGATAAACCCCAACATCCTTGCCAGCAGGGGCAAGCAGGTGTGCAGGGAAGGGTGCCTGAGCGTTCCCGACTTCACGGGGAACGTGGAGCGGTCCACCTGGATTCTCGTGGAGGGGCTCGACCGGTACGGCAACACCGATGTCATCGAGGCGGAAGGGTTCGAAGCCGTGGTCATCCAGCACGAAATGGATCACCTCGATGGTGTGCTCTTTTTGGACAGGATCACATCTGTCAAGGGGGAGCTGTTCAGGAGAAAAAGCTACAGGTAGCCTGCGAGGCACGAGGCTTTTCATTTTCACCCATCCCGGATGAGATTTCTGATTCCTTGTATATACCGGCAGTGGTCGCTCGGACAGTTTTTAACGCCGGGCTTGCCGTTAAGGGCGCGGGCACGGAAGCTGCGTTCACCGGGAAGCCCCTGACGCGGAAAGGAGGGGGAAAATGGAGAAGATCGGTCATTTCATCAACGGGGAGCTGGTACCGCCCGCCTCGGGGCGCTACTTCGATACGGTAAACCCTTTCACGGGCGAGGTGATCGCCGAGGTCGCGCGGGGTGACCGCGAGGATATCGAGAGCGCCGTGGCAGCTGCCCGGAGCTGTTTCGATTCCGGTGATTGGAAGAAGCTGAGCGGATTTCGCAGGGGGGAGCTGCTCAACGACCTGGCTGCCCTCGTGAAGAGAGAGTCCGAGCGGCTCGCCACGCTGGAGACGACCGATAACGGCAAGCCCCGGAAAGAGGCGCTGCTCGTCGACCTTCGCAGCGCTGCAGAGTATTTCCGGTTCTTCGCCGGTATCGCCGGAAAAATGCGGGGCAGCACCATCGAGGTTCCCGGACGGTTTTTCAACTACAACCAGGTCGAGCCCCTGGGGGTGTGCGGTGCCATCATTCCCTGGAACTACCCTCTGCTGATGGCGGCGTGGAAGATAGCCCCGGCGATCGCCGCGGGCAACACCATCGTGTTGAAGCCGGCCGAGCAGACCCCCCTGACGGCGGTGGAGCTTGCCAAGCTGGTGCATGAGGCCGGGTTTCCCCCCGGGGCCGTGAACGTCGTTTGCGGCTTCGGGGAGGAGGCCGGTGCGGCGCTGGCCGCCCACGGGGACGTGGACAAGATCTCCTTCACCGGCTCGACGGAGACGGGAAGGCTCGTCGCGAAGGCGGCCACGGTCAACCACAAGAAAGTTACCCTGGAGCTCGGCGGCAAGTCCCCGAACATCGTTTTTGCCGACGCCGACCTCGATATGGCGGCCCGCCGGTCGGTGCCGGGCATATTCAGCAACGCCGGGCAGATGTGCGTTGCCGGGTCCCGGCTTCTCGTCCAGGATTCGGTCCACGACGAGTTCATGGAGAAGTTCGTTACCGCCACCGGGAAACTCAAAGTCGGTAACCCGTTCGATGAAGAGACGGCAATCGGCCCCCTGACCACGGAGGAACACCGGGAGCGGGTCGAGGGATACGTCAGGGACGGGGTAGCCGGTGGCGCCACTATCCTGTTCGGCGGCAGGAGGCCCGATGACCCGGGGTGTGCGCAGGGGTTTTTCTTTCTCCCCACGATATTTTCCGGTGTGAAAAACGACATGAAGATTGCCTGCGAGGAGATCTTCGGCCCCGTGGTCGCCGTCATCCGCTTCACCGATGAGGAGGAGGCCGTATCGATCGCCAACGACACGGTGTACGGCCTTGCCGCGGGGGTCTGGACGAGGGACGTGAAACGAGCGCTTAGGGTGACGAATGCGCTCAAGGCGGGAACGGTGTGGGTGAACACCTACCTCCCCATGGCTCCCTCTGCGCCCTTCGGGGGATACAAGCAGAGCGGCTACGGGAAAGAGGGGGGCTTTGAGGTGATGCGGGACTACACCCAGCAGAAAAACGTGTGGGTCGACCTGGGCAGGTAGCGCTTCTTCGGAGTCGAAGAGAAAATCGTTGATTTTTTTTCATGGATACTCATATATATTACAGTTGACATACTTTGGCACCGTATTTATCAGGCAAATTAATTTTAATTATGCTTAATACTAAGGCCTTGATTAACGCTTAGTCTGGTGGTAGAGTTACCTGTTATTTTCGGGGAGGAGTGATTGAGAAGAGTTGTTCCCATAGCACTGGTCGCGGCATTCCTGTTTTTTGCAACCCTCTCCCACGGGGTTGAAAGGATCGTCATCCTTCCCTTCGAGTCTCTTTCAAAGGATGACATCAGCTTTATTCAGCAGGTGGTGCCGAAACTGCTTTCGAGCAGGCTTGCCGAGATGACGGGGCTGGATACGGTGACCGCAGAGGTAGCAAGTCCCGACGAGGCCCTGGTGACGTACGGGCCGTCCTATCTCGTTTCGGGCTCCGTGACCAAACTCGGCTCTACCTATTCCCTCGACATCATCGTCCATGACCCGTCCGGCGAAAAGGTGGGAGGCTATTTCTCCTCCGCCCAGGATGAAAACGGCATTCTCGCGAGTCTGGAGGGCCTCGCGGAGGACGTGGCGGGGGTGATTCCGGAGGCGAAGATCGCCGGGAAAGGTGAAGAAGGTGCCCTCGTTGCAGGGGGCGTTCCCCCTGCTGAAGGTCCCCCTGTCCAAAAGGCAGTGGAAGAACCGCAGGTTATGGCTGCGGAGAAGAGCAAAGCAGAGCAGAAGAGGGCGGCGGAGCCTGAAACTGACGGGAAAGAGAAGGAAGTGGCGGCAGTGATGATGGTGGGGAAAGGAGCGGAACCGGCGTCGAAGGTGGGCTGGGAATTCACCGGGATCAAGGTGGAAAAAACCCTCGGGAAACTTCCCGGTGAGATCAACAGGCTCGCGGTGGGCGATGTGGACGGTGATGGGAGCGTCGAGATGGCTTTTATGGGAACCTTCAAAGTATACATCTATCGGTATAAGGACGAGAAGTTCTACCCAGTCACGACTATCGAGAGGGGGATCGACCATCACTTTCTCAACATCGAGGTCTATGACGTGGACGGAGACGGCACCGACGATTTCGTTGTGACCGACCTCTTTTCCGAATTTCTGCGCTCCTTTGTAATTGGCAAAAAGGGGAGCGGGTTGGGCATTACCGTGGAAGGCATCCCCTGGTACTTGAGGGTCTTCGATGATTTCAAAGGCGAGCGGGTACTGGTGGGGCAGAAACTCGGGTTCGAATCACCCTATAGCGACAGGGCATTTATCATGTCCTGGGACGGAAGTAGTTTGAAGGAAGTGGAAAAGTTTGATGTCCCAACGAACGTGGAAAAGGTCATGGGCGTGATAAACATGAATTCCTTCATGGAAGGAGAGGAGCAGAAGTTTGTACTGATCGATCAGTACGAGAAGATCAGGGTCGCAGATGATGAGGGAAGGATTTTCTGGAAGAGCGGAGATTACTATTCGGGGGCTCTCGATTTTTTCATGATTCCCAGCGAAAATATCGGGGCAGAGGGAGAGTTGGTGAGGTATTACGTGAACGGCCGAATCCAAAGGGTACCTCATGAAAATAAAATCGTGTTTCTGGTCAGGAAGGCTACAAAGCCACTATTAAAGGATTTGAGGTCTTTTTCCAAGAGCAGCATCGTCCTCGTTGAGTGGGATGGTGACGGGTTCGTTGAGGTATTAGAAGGTGAGGAAGCGTCGAACCTGATTACTGATTTCGCAATTTTTGAGGCGAAAGAGGGGGAGCCGATGATTGTGGCTTCGATTATCGTGAAGGAAGAATCGGGTTTATCAAGGGGAAGTTCGAGGATCGAACTTTTCACGGTCAGGTAAAAAGTGGCGAAAAATGCTTGACAACTCAATTAGCGAATGGTATTTATCCTGAGAAACGATGTTTTTTTTGTGATTGCCCGTGAAACTGGGGGCTGGAGATAGATAAAATATGAGGAGGGGGGTGATAAAAAATTATTAAAAGATTATCTTGGAGAACGAAGCTAACTATTTAAGGAGGAGATGTTATGAAAAGATTCTGGCTAGTTTCTCTTGTTGTGGTACTCTCTGCAGCTTTGGCGATTCCAGCATTTGCGGAGCACGAAATCGGTGGGTTCTACCGGGCAAAGGGCTGGCTCTCCAACTACCAGGCCTTCAATTTCGGAAATATCGTGGCTAGGGGACTCACGAGTACCGACTCGAAAACGAATGCCTACGTGGAACAGCGTGCACGGTTCAAGTACACCTTCACCAACAACGAGTGGGCGAAGACAGTCTTTTACATCGAGGCGGACAACGTGTGGGGGGATTCTCAGTTCGACCGTGCTGGCAACCGGAATACAGGTGGTGGTCTCGGGGCCGATAACGTTGCCATCGAGATCAAGAATCTCTACACCTGGTTCCAGATTCCCGACACGGAGTTCAAGTTCCAGGTCGGCCTTCAGAACTTCAACGATGCCTACTACGGGACTTTCCTCGGCGTCAATGACACGGGCGGGATCATCGGGTGGTACAAGACCGGTTCGATAGGCTGGCGTTACGGCTGGCTGAAGTTTTCCGAGCAGTTTACATCATCTTCGGCTACGAATGGAACACACCGGTCGGACGATGCCGACCTCTATCTCGTCGAAGCGAAGTTTAAACCGGCGGAGAACTTCGATCTCGGTGTGAACCTCTATTTCTATGATGACAACAGGAACAGAGCGGGGAACCAGGGTACCCCTCTAATCGGTACTCCGACGATTCCTGGCGGTTCCACCGCGGATATCTACATTATCGGCTCCAATTTTGTCTATAAGCTCGATGCGGTGACACTGACCGGGTTCCTCGCCTATGAGACCGGTGAGGTGAGCTCGCAAACCACGGCGGCTGACAGGGACATCTCTGCATTTGGCATTAACCTTCGCGGTGATTTCAAAATTGGTGATGGCACCGCATTTGTAGAAGGCATCTATCTCTCCGGAGACGACAACAGCGCCGATAACGACATCGAGGGCTGGCAGGTTTCTCCCGGAATCAACGCCCCCTTCTACTACAGGCCCGACATGAAGATCATGTTCTACAACGGTGATAATTTGACCACCGCCACGGCCTTTTTCGGTGATGGGAACCAGTCGGGGAACGCTGATGGAAGAGGAGTTATCGCCATCATGTTCGGTTACAAGCAGAAAATCGCCGAGAACTGGGAAGCAAAGGTAGGTGCAGGATATGGCATGGATGCTGAGGGGGATAGTGCACCATCAGCAGCTGGTACCCTCGATTCCGACGAGAAATCCATCATCGAGGTCAACGCATATCTGAACTACCTGGTCACCAAGGGTCTCACCGTCGGTGTGTACGGCGCATACGGCTTCCTCTCCGATACGCCCGCTGCCAACGATGCCACGAGGACCCAGGAAGCGGACGATCTCTACCAGGCAATCTGGCGATTGAACTACTCCTTCTGATCGGGGCACGTATCGACATGGAAAAAGGCGGCCAAATGGCCGCCTTTTTTTGTTCCACCCCTACATTTTGCTGAAGCCCTGCGGTCCATGTTTTTGTCTGGTGACCGTAGTTCTTTAACCGTCCAGTCCACCCGGGGCTGTGTGGTTTGACGCAAATTTTCCGGATAGAGTATAATGTTTTTAAAGTTATTGAAAAACCATTCAGAGGAGCCAGCGGAAGATGAAGCCATTGTCATGGAAAAGTGTTGTCCTCTCTTTAGCAATAATAGTCTATCTGGCGCCATCGAATGCCTTTCCGGGTTCTTTTACCGATGGACATATTGTTGTTTCACAGGCGGATTCGGGAAAGGGCGGGCCCTACATAAACGTCACCATCGAAAATGTTGAGGCCGACAGGTACGATGTTACCCGAGGAGATACCGTCCTGTTTAAGGTGACTCTCCACAACAGGGGTGAGCTGGGGGAAAGCTCCGTAACCATGTACGCCATTGCCGGTGAAAAGGTGCTTTCGTCGAAGATCGTGAGCCTCGACTCGTGGGATGTGCGGGACAGGATGGTCGTAGATTTCCCCTGGAATACCGCCGATAGCCCACCGGGGACCTACCGGGTCACCATAGATTTTCCCCTCTCCGGGGATGCGGATGGATTCGACAACCGCTATCGGCTTTCGAGGAATATAACAATCCGGTGATTCATCGAGGCGCATTTATTTAATTCGTTGATTTCGCCCCGTTAATTTTCCTCTCTCGCCACAGAAAAGCCGTTACAGAATCTC
>JBFFNJ010000016.1:0-17802 GCA_041563215.1 Candidatus Deferrimicrobia bacterium
CCACGGATTCCCTGAAGTTGTTGAAATAGGCGTCCTTGGACCAGATTTCAAATCTCTTCCCCACCCCCATGATGACCACGTCTCTCTCGAATTGTGCATAGTCCCTGAGGGATTGAGGCACGAGGATACGCCCCTGCTTGTCGATCGCAACCTCGGAAGCGCTTCCGAGAAAAAATCTAACGAAATTGGATACATTTACATTCATTGACGGGGCCCGTGCAACCCTCTCCTCTATTCTCAACCACTCAGAATGGGGATAGACCAGGAGACACCCGTCCAAATTCGTGATGACGACAAAATCCTCCCCGTTTTTCTGAAGAATCTCCCTGAACTTTGATGGGATGTTTACTCTTCCCTTGGGATCCACCGTGAATTCGAATCTCCCCCGAAAATGCATCAAAGCTCCCCTTTAATACACTTTGTACCACATTAATACACTTCAACTATTTATAGTCGTCCCGGGGGGAGGGTGTCAAGCAGAATTTCGGAAAACTTTACCGGTGGAAAGAGAAAAGTGATGGAGCGAAACGGGACTCATCGGAAGAAATACCTGAGAAGGGCATAAGCCGAGTTCTGTACATGAAACATGTTCATGTCGGCGACCATTACTCTGGGACCGGAGTTACCTGCCGGCCTCGTGCGATCTGACCCGAGAGCGTCGGACGGGCCATCCTTTTCCCTCAAGAGGGAGTGCTCTCCTATTTGATCTTGCTCCAGATGGGGTTTGCCGTGCCATCCCGGTCACCCGGGATGCGGTGAGCTCTTACCTCACCTTTTCACCCTTACCGGCCTTTTGCCGGCGGTCTGTTTTCTGTGGCACTTTCCTGAGGTCACCCTCACTGGGTGTTACCCAGCATCCTGCCCTGTGGAGCTCGGACTTTCCTCTGAAGGGTCTTCCTTCAGCGGCCGCCTGCCCTTCTCAGGATTTTTTACCTGCCCTGTCTATCGCCAGGTTTGCCAGTTGATCCGCTTCCCGGTTGTGTTCCCTGTCTATATGAACTATTGTAGCAGAATTAAAATTTTCCAACAATTTCAAAGCCCTTCTATAAAGTGGATTGATATTTGGGGAGCGAACTCTGTACGTGCCCTGTAGTTGTCTCACGAGCAGCTGTGAGTCAGAGAGGATCTCCACGTCGCGAATGCCGATTTCGCATGAAAGCTCGAGGCCGTGGAGAAGCGCTGCGTATTCTGCATAATTGTTCGTTTGAATGCCGATGTACCTGCTTCCCGAGCCGACTTCCTCCCCCTTCACGTTCTTCACCACATATCCTGTGCCCGACTTTCCCGGATTTCCACGGGAAGCACCGTCGATGTAGAGGAAATACTTCACCCGCCCTCAGCCCTCGTAGGCCTCTATTTCCTTGTCATTCTCGTAGTAGAGGATTCTGCTGCAATTCGGACACTCGTAGAGCCTGTCCTCTTTCTGAATCATATTGTAGAGCTGGGGGGGAATGTTCATGTTGCACCCGGTACAGATGTAATTCTTCGCCTGAACGACGGCGATACCGTTTCTCCTGTTGAAAACGAGTTCGAACCGTTTCGTCTTGTTGACGTCCAGCCTCTTTGCAATCAACTCCTTTTCCCCCAGAAGCTTATCGATCTCACTATCGAAGGATTTCATGTGCTTCTTGATTGCCTCCATTTTCAGGTCGAACTCATTCTTCAGGGCCTCGTAGCGTTCTTTCGCCGCACCGTGCTTTGCCTCGACCTCCTCGAACCTGACCATGAGCTCGAGCAGTTCCTCCTCCCTCTGCCGGCTGACCCGCTTTGTCATGTCTATTTCCTTGAGCATTGCGAAATATTCCCGGTTTGTTTTGATAGTCATAAGCCGTGCCTTCCCCCGCTCGACCGTCTCCCTTTCATCCTCCAGCTGATACTCGAGTTCTTTTTTCTGCTTCCTCAAATTATCGTATTCCGCCGAAACCTCCTGAAATTCATTCTCCGCGGAAAGCATCTCCTGTTTCAGGTCGGCGATCTTTTCTGGAGTTGCGTTTTTCTCGTCCTCGAGCTCCTTTATCTTGAACATCACATCCTGAAGCATCAACATTGTCTTGACATCTTCCAGCAATTCACACCTCCGTGTTCCTGTATTATTATTTTGATTGCAATAAAGGCGTTTTGGGTGCTCATCGAAAAACCCGCATGTATTCCGTCGGCTCATCGAAGACGTCTACGGTGACTGAGCCACCGAAATCTTCCTCGATGACATCTTTGAACCTTTCCATGATGAACTTCTCGGAATCGAAATGCCCGATGTCCACACCGACGATGGATGCGTGAGCAAGCCGGTGTGCCTGATGGTGCTTCAGGTCTCCCGTTACGAAGACGTCGACATCGGTGCCGACCACGTTCTCCACGAACCCACCGCCGCTTCCAGCGAGGACTCCCACCTTCGATACCTTGCCATCGAGGTTTCCGGTGTGCCTGATCGTCGTCGGCCTGACCGAGTCCCTGAGATGGGTGAGAAACTCTTCCAGGGTCATCTCCCGGGAAAGTTCGCCCCTGATCCCGAGCCAGCCGTCGGGCAGTTCCGTGTTCAGGGGGTATACATCAATGGCCGGCTCCTCGTAGGGGTGAGATTTTTTGACTGCCTCGAGGACACCCGGCAGGACCCTTTCATCTGCGACAAACTCAACCCGCTCCTCGGTGACGCTGCTTAGCTCTCCCACCTCCCCCAGATGCGGGCGGGCTTCCTGCTCCGGAAAAAACGTCCCCGTTCCGGCGGTCCTGAACGAGCAGGACGTGTACTGTCCAATCTTTCCTGCTCCCGCAACAAAAGCCTGCCCCAGGACCTTTCCCACGTCCGCAGGAGGCACGAAGACCACAACTTTGTGCTGCTTTACCCTCGTCGCCACCCCCAGGGGGCCCTGGTTCACGAGCCCAATCCTCTCTGCAAGCTCCCTGGACACGCCCACGGGCGAGAGGTCAGCATTGGTGTGGGCGGAAATAAGGGAAATGCCATTTCGTAGGATCTTGACGAGGGAAAGGCTTTCCTCTGTCTCGTCGGTCACCCGCCTCATAGGCTCCAGAAACAGCGGGTGGTGAGTAATGATGAGATCGTATTGCGATTGGATGGCGCGATCGATAAGGCGGGGCGTCACATCGACGGAAACGAGTATCCTCTCTACCTTCCTTCCATTTTCTCCTGCTAACAACCCGACATTATCCCAGGAGGCGGCCCGTTCAAAAGGAAATCTTTTGTCCAGGGCCATCAGTATATCTTTGACTGCGGGCCTTTTCGACTCGAGCACCCTGAACTTCCTCCAGAAACAAAAAATGCACCCATTCGGTGCATTGCAGATGCTTTTTCCGACTTTATTTTATTTCTCTCAACCATAATAATCGTGGTGGGCCCACCTGGCCTCGAACCAGGGACCTACCGGTTATGAGCCGGTGGCTCTACCAACTGAGCTATGGGCCCAAATACGTGCCGCAAATTTAAATTATCGGACCTTTGGCGGTTATAGTCAATGTTTTTATATGATTCCCCCGCTGCCTGTGAATGGGCATGCCGCAAACAGTCGGTCACCGCGTGCATGGCCTGTTCATTCCGTGAAGGTCTTGAGAATCCTGGCCCTTGTTTTATGCCGTAACTTCCTCAGGGCCTTCGCTTCGATCTGCCTTATTCTCTCGCGCGTCACATCGAAATCCTGGCCGACCTCTTCGAGGGTGTGGTCCGATTTTTCGCCGATTCCGAAACGCATCCTCAGGACCTTCTCCTCCCGCGGGGTAAGGGTGGCAAGCACCCTCCTGATCTGGTCCGCCAGGTCCAGGTTGATTACGGAATCGGTGGGTGAAACGGTATTCTTGTCCTCTATGAAATCCCCGAGATGGCTGTCCTCTTCCTCGCCGATGGGGGTTTCGAGGGATATCGGCTCCTTGGCTATCTTCAGGACCTTCCTCACCTTCTCCAGGGGAATGTCCATCCTGCTGGCAATCTCAACAGGAGAGGGTTCCCTGCCAAGCTCCTGCACGAGGTAACGGGAGGTCCTGATCAGCTTGTTTATGGTCTCGATCATGTGGACGGGAATCCTGATCGTCCTCGCCTGGTCTGCTATAGCCCGGGTTATTGCCTGGCGAATCCACCAGGTGGCGTAGGTGCTGAATTTGTACCCTCTCTTGTATTCGAACTTGTCGACTGCCTTCATCAGCCCGATGTTTCCCTCCTGAATCAGGTCGAGAAACTGAAGTCCCCTGTTCGTGTATTTCTTCGCAATGCTCACCACGAGGCGGAGGTTCGCCTCGATCAGTGCCTGCTTGGCATTGTTGATTTTCCTGTCGCCCTGCTCTATGTTGTAGAGGATATTTTTCAGCTCCCTGGCCGAGATTCCGCTCTCCTCTTCGATGCTCTTGATGTTGTCCATAGCCTTTCTGATCACCCTTTCGAGTTTCAAGAGCTCTTCCTTCTTGGTCCTCAACTTCATGGCCGCCTTGCCCAATCCCTTATCCTCGGAATGCGCCTTTCTCATCATCTTCAGGAAATCTCCCGGTTCCATAGCCGTGGTGGCGGAAAAATCCATCAGGATCGATTCGTTTTCCTCGATGCTGTTCACGTATTGTCGTATCTTCCCGCAGATCTCCTCTATTTTCCTGTCTTTCAGGTGGATAGAATTCAACGAGTCGTCTATTTCATCATTGGTTTTGCTGAGCCTTTTTCTTACCCTCTCCTTTCTCTTTTCGCTTACGTTTTTCGCCGCGAGCTCCTTCGCATACTTGTCTGCGAGCTTCGATTTTCTCTGCAAAACAGCGATCGTATCGAGCGTCTTTTGTAAAAATTCCTCCTCTTCATCAAGGGAAGAATCCTCATCGAGATCCTTTAAAACCTCCCTGATACTCACCTCCCCGGCTCTGAGCATCTCGCCGAGCCCGAAGACCTCCTCCATGGCAATGGGACAGCTCTTGACGGCTGATATTATTTCCCTTTCCCCCTGCTCTATCCTCTTTGCAAGCTCGATCTCCCCCTCCCGGTTGAGAAGGGGAATCGAACCCATCTCTTTCAGGTAGAGCCTGACGGGATCATTGCTCTTTACCGCCCCAAGGTCGACCCGCTGCTCCTCCTCCTGCTCCTCGATTATCCCATCGTAGGCAAGCTTGAGAGACGGGAGCTTCAGGTTCTGGACAGAGTCGACAATTTCGATGTCGTTTTCGCCGAAGATCTCCATGATATCCTCGATGTGGTCCGGGCTCACCACATCCCTGGGAATCGCATTGTTCAGCTCATCTACCAGAATGTACCCCTGCTTCTTCCCTTTTTTTATCAAACCCTGGATTGAATCTGCACCGCGCTTTCTCGGCATAGATTTCACCTCTTTACAAATTTTTTCTTATTTCCTCGATTTCTTTCTTCAATTCCATCTGGAGCTTCAATATCTCGCCTCGCCTGCCATCGCTTGCTTCCTCACGCAGATCATCGGTCAGCCTTGCAAGCTTTCTCTCTCTTCGCTTCAATTCCATAAAAACCAATATTTTTTCGAGGTTTTCCTCCCTTTCTTCGGGAAAATACTGCTCGTAAACGAGAACAGCCCTCGAGGCTCTCGAGGCAGACTCTTTAACCTCTATTATGATAGACGATTCAACATTCGTTCCAGTTTCACCCGCTTCGGCAACGATTTTCTGCCCAATTTCGGCAAGTTCCGAATCCTCGAGGGAGGAGAGGGCCTTCCTTACACCCTCTATACCCGCCCGCTCCGGGTACTTCAGCAGCAAGCCGACAAGTGCCTCCTCGAAGTTTATCCGCATATCCCCCTCGGTTTTTTTTCCCCCATAACGAAGCCGGCCCGCCCCTTCCCGGGTTGCAATCCACTTTCTGATCTCGTCCCCCGGCAGGTCGAGCTTCGCTGATATCTCCTTTACGTAAATTTCCCTCTCTACGGGATCTTTTACGTTTTTCAAGTATTTACCCACCAGCCTCACGTAGTCCAGTTGGTGGGAAAGTATTTTCATGTCAAATTTTTTCATCGCTGCTTCGATGATGTATTCCATGAGAAGTTTTGCTCCCTCCAGTTGCCTCCTCACCTCTTCCACCCCTGCCTTTCTCACCCATTCGTCGGGGTCGAGTCTCCCGGGGGGAAAGAAAACGAGGGGGGAGACCCCCGCTTCGTATGCAGGCGAAACAGACCTGACGGCCGCCTTTTTCCCCGCCATGTCACCGTCGAAAAGCAGCACCACTTTATCGGCAATTCTCTTCAGTTCCCGGAAGTGGTTCAGGGTAATGGCTGTGCCGCAGGTAGCAACGACGTTCTTGATTCCCGCCTGCCACAGAATGAGCCAGTCCGTATAGCCTTCAACCACGAAAACTTTCCCCTCTTCTCTGATGAATCTCCCGGAAAGGTTCAGCCCGTAGAGAAGGTTTTTCTTTCTGTAAACCCTTGATTCTGAACTGTTTATGTACTTTGGCTCGGCATCATCCATCGATCTGCCCGCAAATCCCGCAACTTTCCCGGTCACGGTAAATATGGGGAAAATAATCCTTCCGGCAAACCGGTCGGACACCTCCCCGTTCTTTCTTTTGAGAAGAAGCCCGCTTTCCACAGCGATGTCTACATCGAGCCCTTCGATGGCAATCGCCCTTGCCAGTTCTCTCCTGCCGCTCCCCCCAAACCCGATGAGCAGTTCCCGCGCCGTATCCTCCTCGATGCCCCTTTTTTGCAAATATGTATTCGCCTTGTTACCTTTTTGAAACAGAAGGTTGTGGTAAAAATCGGCAGCAAAGCGGTTTTGGTCGAACATGGCCCTGACGGTATCGGAGTCATCCCTCCCTCCTTCCATGACCACTTCCACGCCCGCACGGGCACACAGTTCCTCGACGGCATCCCGGTATTCCATTTTCTTCAGTTGCATGAGGAATGAGATAGAATCGCCTCCCGTGCCGCAACCGAAGCAGTGAAATACCCCTTTTTCGGAGCTCACGAAGAAGGAGGGTGTTTTTTCCCGGTGAAACGGGCAGAGACCCTTCAAGCTCGATCCTGCCCTCCTGAGATCAACATACTCGGAAACCAGGCCGACAATATCGGACCGTAACCTGAGTTCCTCCAAAGTCCTTCTGGAAATCCTCCCATTCATAGTCATCCGGCCTGTCTGACTGCCCTATTTTGTTGATGGAGAACGGAACATGAGATCCGAAAAATGGCTCCGATTTATTTTGAAAGAATATCCCTGACGAGGATGCTCACTTCTTTTCCCTCTGCCCTCCCGGCAACCCTGGGCATTATCTCCTTCATAACCTTGCCCAGGTCCTGCATGCCCTGGGCTCCCATATCCGCTATGACGTCCTTTATAAGCGCGATAATCTCATCCCTGTCCATTTGGGGGGGCAGGTAGGCCTCTAGGACCTCTATCTCCTTTTTCTCCCTCTCGGCTAAATCCTCTCTTCCCCCTTTTTCATAGAGTTCTATCGATTCCTTTCTCTGCTTGATGTTCGTCGCGATGATCTTCACTATTTCCCCGTCCTCCGCCTCTTCGCGCAACTCGATCTCCCTGTTTTTAACAGAGGCAAGAAGGAGCCGTAAAGTAGAAAGCGCTACCAAATCACGCGATTTCGTAGCGCTTACCATATCCTGTCTTAGCTTTTCCTTGAGGGACATGTAGCCTCAAACGATCATTTTTCTCATCTTCTTGAGTGCCCTTTTCTTGGCTGCGAGCATCTTCTTTTTCTTCTTCACGCTCGGTTTTTCGTAGTGTTCCCTCTTTCTTATCTCAGACAGAATCCCGGCCCTCTCGCACTGCTTCTTGAAGCGCTTCAGGGCCATCTCGAAGGATTCACCTTCTCTAACCTTGACGCCTGGCATAAAGTCCCATCCCCTTGATTTCTTTTACAGAATCAACCTTTAATACTATACTAAAATTATTTAACCTGTCAACCCCTTTATCCCATTTTGTGGCCAAGCTGCTTGCCGCCGATAAGGTGCATGTGAAGGTGCATGACGATCTGGCCTCCCTGGGCCCCGTTATTGATAACCGTCCGATACCCCGTTTCCTGTATCCCCTGTTCCCTGGCTATCCTCGATGCCACGAGAAGCATGCGTCCGAGAAGGTCCCCGTCGCCTTCCTGGACATCATTCAAGTTGTCCATGTGCTTTTTGGGAACGATGAGCACATGGACGGGGGCAACAGGGTTGATGTCGTTGAAAGCTATCAACGCATCGTCCTCTAACACCACCGTTGCCGGTATCTCCCTCTTAACGATTTTGCAAAAGATGCAATCAACCACGCGCAGCCCCCTGGAAAGTTTAAAACGATTATCTAATGAAGCGGATTTTTATTATAGTACATTACGTCAACTTTCTATAGAAACATGTCCTCTCACCGGTGTGGCAGGCAGGCCCCTTCGGTTTCACCCGGTAGAGCAGCGTATCGATATCACAATCGTACAATATTTCATCGACCTCCTGAACGTTGCCCGAGGTCTCCCCTTTCATCCACAGCCTGTTTCGCGACCGGCTGAAATAGTGGGCCACCTTTTTTTCCCAGGTCAGCCGTATCGCCTCGGCGTTCACGTAGGCCACCATCAAAACCGTATTGTCGGACACATCCTGTGTTACGACGGGTGCGAGGCCGGAACTGTCAAAGGTTATTCGTGATAGGAGTTCTTCGAGATTCATCTGCCTTCCCTCCGGCACATTGTCCGTTTCATGGCAGGCACAAACGTCTCGAGCAGGAACCGAAACCAAACGAGACATGCCGGTTTTTATGCCATCACTGAACTATCCTCACGGGAACGCCCCTTTCGAGCAGGTACTCTTTGGCCTCCCCGATGGTATATTCGCAGTAGTGGAAGATCGATGCCGCGAGCACGGCATCGGCATTCCCCGCTACGATACCCTCATACAGGTGCTCGAGTGTCCCCACCCCACCCGAGGCGATTACCGGTATCCCCACCGCATCGGTTATTGCCTTCGTCAGCTCGATATCGTAACCATCCTTTGTGCCGTCCCTGTCCATGCTGGTCAAGAGTATCTCGCCAGCCCCCAGCTCCCAGACCTTCCTGGCCCACCACACGGCGTCGATGCCGGTGGGTTTTCTGCCTCCGTGGGTGTAGACCTCAAACTTCCCTCCCCCGCCGGGGACCCTCCTGGCGTCGATGGCGACAACGATGCACTGACTGCCGAACCTTCGCGACGCTTTCCCCACGAAATCGGGATCGATGACTGCAGTCGTGTTGATCGAAACTTTGTCCGCCCCGGCGCGGAGAAGGTCCCGGATATCATCGAGAATCCTGATCCCTCCCCCCACCGTGAGGGGCATGAAGACCCTCTCGGCTGTCCTCATAACCACGTCTAAGATGATGCTTCTCTTTTCATGTGAGGCCGTTATGTCGAGGAAGGTGAGTTCGTCAGCACCCTCCATATCGTATCGCTCGGCTATTTCGACGGGATCTCCCGCGTCGCGAAGGTCGACGAAGTTCACCCCTTTCACCACGCGGCCGTCGCGCACATCGAGGCAGGGTATGATTCTCTTCGTCAGCATCACGCACCACCCACCGCCTTCCTTGCTTCCGCGAAATCCACCTTCGAGGAGTAAAGTGCCTTCCCCACGATCACTCCCACAATCCTGTTATGAGCCCTGTTATCAGAAATTTCCTTGATCCTCCGGATATCCTCTATCCGCGACACTCCCCCAGAAGCAATGATGTGGCCCTCTACGCTTTTCGCGAAGGACTCGATCTGGTCAAAATCAGGCCCCTCGAGCATGCCGTCCCGTGAAATGTCGGTGTAGATAAAAGAGCGGAGGCCCCTCTTTTCGAGGTCCCGGGCCAAATCGACGGCACGAATACCCGTCACTTCGACCCATCCTCTGATCGCAACGGCGCCGTCCACTGCATCTATCGCCGCAAGCACCCTTTCACCATAGGCATCGGTGATCCTCTTGATTTCCTCCCTGTCCCTGACGATGGTCGTCCCCAGTATGACCTTCGATGCGCCGGCATCGAAGTACCTCGATGCGATCTCGAAGTTTCTTATCCCTCCCCCCACCTGTATTTTCGCACCCGACTCCGCAACCATCCTCTCGATAACCCCGAAGTTGACGGGTCCCCCCTTGAACGCTCCGTCGAGATCGATAACGTGAATTATCTCCGCGCCAAGATCGGCCCACCTCGTGGCCACGACTACAGGGTCGTCGGAAAAGACGGTCATCTCTTCCTTTTTCCCCTGCCTGAGCCTGACACACTTTCCCTTCATGATGTCTATTGCCGGTATGACCTGGAACCCCATCAGGCCCTCCTTTCGTAATCTCTCTTGGCGATCTCCCCGAAATTCGAGAGAAGCCTCAGCCCCACCTTCTGGCTCTTCTCCGGGTGAAACTGTACTGCAAGAATGTTGTCCCTCGCAACACCCGAAACGAACTCTATGCCATATTCAGTCATCAAGATATCGATTTCTTCCTGGGGAAGCACATAGTAGGAGTGGACGAAGTAAAAGAACGACCCCTGCGGGATGCCCCTGAAGAACCTGTTCGCCTCGGGGTACCCTACCCTGTTCCAACCCATGTGGGGGATCTTCAGCGCGCTCCCCCTCCCCCCTTCCTGGTGAGGATTGCCGTTTCGCATGTCATCGGCGAATCTCACCACTTTACCCTTCACGAGATCCAGGCCCCTGTGTGTGCCGAACTCTTCGCTCTCGGAAAAGAGCAGCTGAAGCCCCAGACAGATACCCAGGAACGGTTTTCCTGCACGGAACCAGTCTTTGAGGAGCCCGGTGAGGCCCTTCTTTTCGAGGTTGACCATGCAATCTTTGAAAGCTCCCACGCCGGGCAGGACCAGGCCGGCGGCACCTTCGAGGAGAGAGGTCTTTTCACTGATGCGGACATCGTATCCAAGGGACACGAATGCCCGGGACACGCTCATCAGGTTGCCCATTCCGTAATCGACAACCCCTATGTATGGGCCCCTCGCCACTCACATGACTCCTTTCGTCGACGGAATGCCCTTGGTCCGGTCATCAATGAGCGTCGCCATATCAAGGGCCCTTCCGATTGCCTTGAATATCGCCTCAATGGTGTGGTGCGCGTTACTGCCGTAGGGCACGTTCACGTGGACACACACCCCCGAGGACTGGGTGAAGGCGCGCACGAACTCCTCGACCAGCTCCGTGTCAAACTGCCCGACCTTCTCGCTCTTAACCTCGCACCTGAACACGTGGTGGGGGCGGTTGCTTATGTCCACCGCCACTTCGGCATATGCCTCTATCATGGGGATAGCGGCGAAACCGTAGCGCTTGATGCCCTTGTGGTCTCCCAGGGCCTCTTTCACTGCTGTCCCCAGGACGATTGCCGTGTCCTCCACGAGGTGGTGGTAGTCGACTTCGATGTCTCCCGTCGCTTTGACGCTGAGGTCGAAAAGCCCATGTTTCGCCAGCAGAGTGAGCATGTGATCGAAAAAGGGAACACCCGTATCCACATCGTACTGGCCCGTGCCGTCGAGGTTTATCGTCAAATCGATCGATGTTTCCTTCGTGCTCCTGCTGAACTTCCCTTTTCTCTCCATTACCTCCTCCTTTTTCTCACTTTCCCGTACCTTGCGGCAGCAGCGTTTCCATGAGCATGCAACCCCTCGCGCCTGCAAAGGGTTACGATATCGGGAAGGTCCTTTTTCAGGGATGTTGAATCATAGGAGACGACGTTCATTTTTTTCATGAAATGATAGACGCCCAGGGGAGAGAAAAAGCGAGCCGATCCTCCCGTGGGAAGCGTGTGATTTATCCCGGCGATGTAATCTCCCACGGCAACGGGGGAGTAGGGGCCTATGAACACCGTCCCCGCATTTCTCAATGCATAGAGGATTGAACCGGGATCCTCAACCTGAACGGACAGATGCTCGGGGGCAAGGTCGTTCACGATTTCCACCGCTCTTTTCATCCCTTTCGCCAGAAAGACGGGGGCACCGGCAAGCGACTCAGACAGGATCTTCGACCTTTTCTCTTTCCGGGAAATCTCTGCCACACGTGCGACGACCGCCTTTGCCACCGCAGGCGAATCCGTAACGAGGGAAACGAAGGAGTCTTCCCCGTGCTCTGCCTGGGAAACGAGGTCATAGGCGGCATATGCCGCGTTCGCCTTCGCATCTGCGAGAACAACCAGCTCCGACGGGCCGGCCAGCATGTCCAATCCCACCGATCCATACAGCTGGCGTTTTGCTTCCGTCACAAACACATTGCCGGGGCCAACGATGACGTCCGCCTTCGGCACCGTTCTGGTCCCCAGGGCCAAAGCCGCAATGGCCTGTGCCCCCCCGATGGGAAACAGCATGTCAACGCCCGCCACAAAGCATGCAGCCAGAACATCTTTCGAGAGAATCCCCCCGGGCGATGGAACGGCGGCGATCACCTCCCGAACTCCGGCAACCTTCGCTGGAATGGTGTTCATCAAAACCGTCGATGGATAGGCCGCCTTCCCGCCGGGTGCGTAAACACCTGCCCTTTCAACGGGTATGCTCAGCAGGGATACCGCACCCCCCGCATCGTTGTATACCGTGTACCCCCTGTCCACCTGCGGTTCATGAAAGCGACGCAGCCTCCCGGCCATCTTCTCGAGCGACTTCCGCATCCCGGCAGGCACCCTGTTCCATGCATCCTCCATCGCGTCCCTGCCCACACCGAACCCCTCCTCGGCGAGATCGAAGCCGTCGTACTTCCTCGTAAGAGCCACCAGGGCCGTGTCCCCCTCTTCTCTTACCTGTTCGATTATCCCGGCAACGGCATCTTTCACGGAGGCGGGCAGACCCATCGACCTCGCCGACCGTTCTGCCAGCTCCCTCTCAAACCTCCCTGTCCCGTCAGTATATAACTTCACATTCATCCTCCTCGGGCAACCGCCTGATCGAAGCCCCGAGACTGTTCAGTTTCTCCTCGAGCTTTTCGTATCCCCGGTCGAGGTGCTCTATGTCTTTCACAATCGTTTCGCCATCCGCTACGAGCCCCGCCAGCACGAGCGATGCCGAAGCCCGAAGGTCGGTTGCCGTAACGGGGGCGCCCGAGAGCTCCGAAACCCCCTTCACCACGGCAACCCTGCCGGAAACGGATATGTCTGCACCCAGCCTTCGAAGTTCCGCCACGTGCCTGAACCTGTTTTCGAATATATTCTCCTCGATGGTGGAAACCGAGTCGCTCAGGCACATGTATGCCATGAACTGCGCCTGCACGTCCGTGGGAAACCCCGGAAAAGGGTTCGTCGCCACGGTTACGCTCCTGACCGGCTCACGGCGGATTACCCTCACGCCCCGCCCATCACTGGAGACACGGGCACCCGACTCCTCGAGCTTGTTCAGCACGGATTCCAGGTATTCAGGGGCTATGTGTTGGACCGTAACGTCCCCACCCGTCATGGCACCTGCAATAAGAAGCGTCGCCGCTTCGATTCTGTCGGGCATGGCCGTATGTTCCGCACCCCTCAGCGATGCCACGCCTTCCACGTGAATCGTGGACGTCCCCTCCCCCTCGATACGCGCCCCCATTTTCTTCAGACAGCGCGCCAGGTCCACCACCTCCGGCTCCAGCGCAGCGTTGTTGATCACCGTCTCACCCCGGGCGAGGCAGGCGGCAATCAGCACGTTCTCCGTTCCCGTCACCGTCTTCATATCAAAATCGATCCTGGCCCCTTTCAACACCGGAGCAGTCACGTGCCACTTCCCGTGATCTTTCACGCACGCAGCGCCCATCATCGTGAACGCTTTGAGGTGCTGGTCTATCGGCCTGTCCCCTATGTCACAGCCGCCCGGTATGGGGATATCTGCAACCCCGTATCGTGCCAGCAGGGGGCCCAGGAGCAGCACCGAAGCCCTCAGCCTCTTTGCCAGGTCGTAGGGTACCTCGCAGGCACCTGCGGCAAACTGATCCATGGTGACCGTGTCGTTCTCCCGCTCAACCGATCCCCCGAGCTGCCGCAATATCTCGCCGAACACATCCACATCATCGAGTTTCGGAACGTTGCGAATGCGAAGGGGTGCACCGGCGACCACCGAAGCTGCCATCATGGGAAGAATTGCATTTTTCGCACCGCCGGGAAGTATTTCCCCCCGGAGAGGCGGGCCTCCCTCGATGATGAAGTAGTGCCTGTTTCCCTTCATGCCCCCACCCTCTTTTTCCGGGCAGCCGCGACCCGGGGAATGTGCGCCAGGTCATCTATTATTTCACATTTCTCGAAGAACCCGTTACTTTCGATGATCCCGGACACCATCGTTTTCTGTCCGAAACCGAACTCGATAAACAGGAAGCCCCCCGGAACCAGATGGTCATCGGAGATCCGGACGATATCCACGATCGATTCGATTCCCGTCTCACCTCCAACGAGAGCCGCCTCCGGCTCAAAATCCCTCACTTCGGGCATTGCCCGCAAAAACTCCCTCTTCGAGAGATAGGGGGGGTTGGAGATGATGAAATCGTAGCCTCCGCGAAGGTCCGGGGGAATATCCCTGAAGTCACCACGATATACGTGGAGCCTATCCGAGACCAGGTGGAATCGGGCGTTTTTATCCGTCATGGAAACCGCTTTTTCCGCGATGTCGACGGCGACCATGTGGATGCTTTCCATCTCCTTGAGCAGGGTCACGCATACCACACCGGCCCCCGGCCCCACTTCGAGCCCTTTCAACGCTCCCCCTCCCAACCGGGAAAGCCTGGTGAGCGCAACCTCCACGAGCACCTCCGTTTCCCGCCGTGGAACGAGTACGCCGGACTCGAGGAAAAACTCCCGGCCGAAAAACTCCCATTTCCCGAGGATCAGCTGAAGTGGCTCCCGCTTTCTCCTCCTCGACAGGACGTTCTCCAGGCGCTCCGAAATACCCTCTATCTCAACATCTCCCGCCACGGGAATCCTGCCCGGGGGCAACCCGCAAACCCAGGAAGTGATGAACCGGGCCTCCGAATCGACGTCTTCTGCCCCGATCCGACCCAGTTCACGCCGCGCGATGGCTAATACATCGGATACCTTCATCGGGCTCTTTATTTGGCCTGCTTGAGCATTTCCGTTTGATAGTAGGTTACCAGGCTGTCGATCACCTCATCCAGTTCTCCGCTGAGAACATCGGGGAGGCTGTAGAGGGTGAGACCTATCCTGTGATCGCTGACACGGTTCTTGGGAAAGTTGTAGGTCCTGATCCTCTCGCTCCTGTCCCCCGTTCCCACCTGAGATTTCCTCATCTTCGAAATCTCTTCCATCTGTTTTCTCTGCTCCCTCTCGAAAAGCCGGGCCCTCAATATCTTCATCGCCTTCGCCTTGTTCTTGTGCTGAGATTTTTCATCCTGGCATGAGACGACTATTTCGGAGGGAACGTGGGTTATTCTCACGGCAGAATCCGTCGTGTTGACAGACTGGCCTCCTGGCCCGGAAGATCTCATCACCTCAATTCGCAAATCGTCCGGTTGAATATCCACGTCAATTTCCTCCGCTTCGGGGAGGACTGCAACCGTCGCCGTGGACGTATGTATTCTTCCCCCCCCTTCCGTCTCGGGAATCCGCTGAACGCGGTGTACGCCGCTTTCATACTTCAGGAGGCTATATGCCCCCTTCCCCGATATGAGGGCGATGATCTCCTTGTACCCCCCAAGGCCCGTGGGGTGGGAACTCAGGATTTCAATAGAAAAGCCCTTTCTTTCGGCATACATGGCATACATCCTGAAAAGGTCCGCAGCGAAAAGAGACGCCTCTTCGCCACCCGCTCCGGCTCTTATCTCGAGAAGGATGTTCTTGTCGTCGCTCGGGTCTTTCGGCAACAACAGCACCTTGAGATCATTCTCCTGCTTCTTTTTTTGTCCCTCAAGCCGGGTGATATCTTCCTTGATGAACTCCCGTAGCTCTCCGTCATCCTCGCCGATGAGCATCTCCCGGGCTTCCTCCAGTTCGGCGAGGGTACGCTTGTAATCGCGGTAGTGGCTCGCTATCTCACTGATCTCGGCATACTGCTTCGCGTATTCCCTGAAGACCCTCTGATCGCCTATTACATCGGGATCGGACAGGATCTTCGAAAGTTCCGCCTCCCGCTTCAGTATCGTTTCAAGCCTTTCGAGCATTGCACGTTTCTCCCTTCAGGCAAGGGGCCCATCGAGCGAACTCAGTGAAGCGAGGGCCACTTCAACCTGTCTCACATCCGGTTCCCTCGTGGTGATCTTCTGAATGAGCATACCGGGACCGGACAGCAATCTGAAGACAAACGATTTTTTCCTCACTCCCGCCAGCCTTATGAACTCGTAGGAGACGCCGGCAATCATCGGGAGGAGAAGGATGCGCATTGCACCCTTTCCGAGCACAGACATACCAGCCGGCACGAGACTGAACGCGACGATGCTGAAAAGGAGAACGAAGAGAATAAAAGAGGTCCCGCACCGGGGATGGAACCGCGGATAGCGCATCACATCGCTTGTCTTAAGAACCGCATTGTCCTCATACGCGTTCACCACCTTGTGCTCGGCCCCGTGGTACTCGAACACCCTCCTGATATCGGCTATATGCGAGATACCCCATATATAGAGGAGAAAGACGAGAATGCGCACGCATCCCTCCAGGAGGTTGAAGGCGACCCCCCCCACCGCCATACCCGTTGCCCCGGACAAGCCGAGCCCGACAAGAAAGGGGAGTAGGAAAAAGAGGACCGTGGCCAGGCAAAGAGCAATGACCACGGTAACCACCATCATGAGGGGAGAGAGCCCTTTCTCCTCCTCGTAAGTTGCCACCGCAGCGGAATAGTTCAGGGACTTAACACCGATCACGAGCATCGAGAAAAGAATTGTCAGTCCTCGTAAAAAGACCGTTTTTTGCAGTTTTTCCGCGAACCGTCCCCTTTTGATGGAGAACTTTTCACACACGATCTCTCCCGAAGGCGACCTGACTGCAACCGCATACCTGTCGCCGCCTTTCATCATGACACCCTCTATGACAGCCTGTCCTCCCAGGACGAATTCCCTGTCGATATTCACCGGTGATTCCTCACAGGACCGACCCGGCAGGAGGGATTCAGAGGTCCTGAAACTCTTTTCTGACTTCATCCGGTTTTCCACAGGTGAATTCACCTTCCGTGCAGGGGCCCCTCAGGCAACCAGGCCCGGATTTCTCGAATATGACGGGAGCCACCTCCCTTCCCTTTTTCAGCATTTCCTTGGCCATATTGCGTATCTCCCACTGGGCCCTCCTGCAGCAGCGCAGCTGAAAGAAATGATTCAGCTCACGGGCGTTCATCGTGATGATGATGCGGGTAATCGCCGCGTTGGGAAGTATATAACGGGCATCCTCGGGGGGGATTCCCTTCTCGATCATCCTGCGGTAGAGGGACTCGATGCCCTTGATCTTTTCTCGGAAACTTACGAGCGCCTCGCCGTCCGATTGAATCGAGGGAGGGATGACGATCTCGAGGTCGTCGAATTCGACATAGCGCTGGCTCTGCTGGGAATACGAGGCGATTCGGTGCCGCACGAGCTGGTGGGACGTGGCCCTCGATATACCTTCCACACCGAAGGTAAAACTCACGTGCTCCAGAACGGAGAGGTGCCCGAGGGAGATGATCTTTCTCACCAGTTTGTTCGCATAATCGTGTGAAAGATTGGAATTCAGTTCTTCAACGGTTGATTTTGTGTAGCAGAGACGGGCTGCGAGTGCGACTACCTTCTCCGGATCGGTGGTGTATTTCAGCAGTTCAACATACATGAAATTCCCGGTTCATCACTGTTCACTTTCCGGCTGGCCATATTTCCTTCTGAACTTCTCCACCCGGCCTGCAGTATCGACGATCTTCTGTTTTCCCGTAAAGAAAGGATGGCAGTTCGAACAGATGGCAACCTTGATCTCCGAGAGAACGGAAAGGGTCTCAAAGGTGTTCCC
>JBFFNJ010000017.1:0-17601 GCA_041563215.1 Candidatus Deferrimicrobia bacterium
AGCCCCTCCCCTGACCGAACGCCCTCCACATCCGTTAAGAGGATGAGCTTTTCCGCCTTCAGCGACTTTGCTATCGATGCCGCAACGAAGTCCGCGTTTATGTTGAGGGTCTCCCCCTTTTCCCCGACGCCCACGGGAGCAATCACCGGTATGAAACCCTTCTCCATCAGAACCGAGAGAATCCGGGGGTTTACCCTTTCAATTATCCCCACCTTGCCGATGTCAATTATTTCGGGGGTGACGAGATCTCCTTTATCCGGCTCGATAACATACTTTCTTGCCTGGAGCAAATTTCCGTCCTTACCCGATAGCCCCGCTGCCATCCCCCCGGAATTGTTTATGAGGGCCACGATCTCCTTGTTCACCTTCCCCACGAGCACCATTTCGACGACATCCATCGTCTCGTCATCGGTGACCCGCATCCCCCTGACAAATACGGTGTCCTTTCCCATCCTCTTCAGGGTCGAGGCAATTTGCGGCCCTCCCCCGTGGACGATCACCGGAAGCAAGCCGATATACCTGAGAAGGACCACGTCATCGGAAAACGATCTTTTCAGTTCCTCCTCTTCCATTGCGGCACCACCATACTTGATTACGATGGTCTTCCCCCAGAACTCCCTGATGTAGGGCAGCGCCTCGATCAGTATTTCCGCCCTCTTCATTTCCTTTTCCATAGTCTCTACCGCCGGATCATAGTATATACTTACTCAGGTCCGTGTCTTTCACGAGGCCTTTGAGCTTTTCCTCGACGTAGGCTCCATTGATTACGATCTTTGTCCCCGAAATCTCGGGAGCTTCGAATGAAATCTCCTCGAGCAGTTTTTCCATAACCGTGTGGAGGCGCCTTGCCCCGATATTTTCCGTCTTTTCATTCACTTCATAGGCCATTTTTGCAACCATCTCGATCGCATCATCGGTAAACTGCAGCTCAACGGATTCCGTTTTCAGCAGCTCGCAGTATTGCTTTACCAGGGCATTCTCGGGTTCCTTCAGGATCTTGATAAAATCATCCACGCTGAGCGAGTCGAGCTCGACCCGTATCGGGAATCTTCCCTGCATCTCGGGAATGAGGTCGGAGGGTTTGTTCACGTGGAAGGCCCCTGCGGCAATGAAGAGGATGTGGTCCGTTTTGATCATCCCATATTTCGTATTTACATGAGACCCCTCTACTATAGGGAGCAGGTCTCGCTGCACGCCCTCCCGCGAAACGTCCGGCCCAACCCCGGAGCTCTTCCCGGCCACCTTGTCTATTTCATCGATGAAGACGATTCCTGACTGCTCGACCTTTTCAACGGCCATTTTCTTCACGTTTTCCATGTCGATCATGCGCTGGGCCTCTTCCGCCGTCAGTATCTCAAGCGCCTCCTTGACCTTCACCTTCTTTCTCTTGCTCCGCTTCGGGAAAAGGTTGCCCAGCATCTCCCGTATCCCCTCGTCCATCTCCTGTCCCGCTCCGACGCCGACGATGTCGATAACGGGCACCTGCGCCTCTTTGACTTCTACTTCGACCAGCCTGTCGTCCAGTTTGCCGTCGTGTAGAAGGCTCCGTAACTTTTCCTTGGTATCCTTTTCCTCCCCCGCCTCCCCAGCTTCTTCCCTGCCGTGAACCCGGGGTCTCATGCCCGGTAGCAAAAGATCGAGGATCCTTTCTTCCGCCATCTCTCTCGCCCTCACTTTGACCCTCTCAAACTCGTCCTTCTTTATCATGTTGACGGCGGTGTCGGCGATATCCCTTATTATGGATTCGACGTCCCTTCCCACGTATCCCACCTCGGTGAATTTAGAGGCCTCGACCTTGATGAAGGGGGCACCGGCGAGCTTTGAGAGTCTCCTTGCGATTTCCGTCTTCCCGACCCCCGTCGGGCCGATCATGATAATGTTCTTCGGAAAGATCTCGTCTCTCAAGCCGGATGAGACCTGTTGCCGCCGCCACCTGTTCCTCAATGCTATCGCAACGGACTTTTTCGCCTCTTTCTGGCCGACGATGAATTTGTCGAGTATCTCAACGATCTGCCGGGGTGTCAGATATCTATCGGGTATATTCTTGGTCACTCCGTTATCTCCTCCACGATGATCTCATCGTTGGTGTACACGCAAATCGCAGACGCTATCTTGAGCGATTCGAAGGCGATATCCCTGGCGCCCTGCCGGGAATGCATAAGCAGTGCCCTTGCCGCCGCAAGCGCATACGCCCCGCCGGACCCAATCGCCAGGAGCCCGTCATCGGGTTCGATGACATCCCCGGAACCAGATATCAAAAACAGGGACCCGGCATCAGCAGCGATCATCAGTGCTTCCAGTGGCCTGAGCACCTTGTCCGTCCTCCAGTCTTTGGCAAGCTCAACAGCCGCTCTCATCAGGTTTCCCCTGCACTCCTGAAGTTTCTTCTCGAGACGGTCAAAGAGCGTCATGGCGTCGGCGGTAGACCCTGCAAACCCCACGATAACCCTGTCGTTGTACATTTTGCGAACCTTCCTGGCCCCTTTCTTTATAACCGTGTCTCCGATCGATACCTGGCCGTCTGCCGCCACGGCGGTAACCCCGTCCTTTCTCACAGCAACAACCGTCGTTCCCTGAAACTCACCGACTCTCCCCATCTTGCCTCCTTGCACGAGGAAATGCCTCATCATACACCTTCGCCAGTCGCACGATATCGACCTGTGTGTACCTTTGCGTCGTGGAGAGGCTGGCGTGCCCGAGCATCTCCTGAATCAATCTCAAATCGACCCCCTCCCCCAGCAGATGAGTCGCAAAGGTGTGGCGAAGGACGTGGGGGCTGACGTTTTTCGAAATTTTTGCTATCTTCGCCCTCTTTTTCAACATCCTGTCCACGCTTCTCCCCGTCAGCCGTTGTCCCTCCCTGTTGACAAAGAGGGGTAAATCCTGGTTGGCGGTATCACCAAACTTTTGTGATCGCGCCCTGAAATACACACCGATCGCCGACGAAGCTGCCCTGCCCACCGGCACCAGCCTCTCTTTGTTTCCCTTCCCCCTCACCCTCATAATGCCCGTCTCGGGATTATAATCACGGATGTTCAAACCGGTTAGTTCGCCGACCCTGAGCCCCGACGAGTAGAGGAGTTCGATGATCGCCGTGTCCCTCCCGGCAACAAAATCATCCGGGGGAACCGCGTTTATAAGAAGCTCAACCTCGTCCAAGGTCAAAAAAGGTGGTACCCTTCTTTTTACCTTCGGGCTCCGGATCAGAGAGAGCGGATTTTGCCCCACCCTTCCCCTTTTCACCTGATACCTGAAGAAGGACTTCAGCGAAGAGAGCCTTCTCGCTACCGTCGTTTCTGCGTTTCTCCTGTACTGCGACCCCACGTAACTTCTCACTATCTCCTCCAATTTCTCTCCGCTTGGTTCCGCTGCCAGCGATGGGGACGTTTTCGGAAAATGTTTCCCCATGTAATCGAAAAAAAGCTCAATATCCCTCCGGTAACTTTTCACCGTAGCGGGGGAAGCCATTTTCACTTCTCTCAGGTACGTGATAAATTCCTCGAGCAGGGGATTCACAAAATCCCTCCTTTCCCTTCAGGGAAAATATCTACATAACACATAGAGGGTCGAATTTAAAGTGTAAATCCTTAATCTCCCTTGCTTTTTGGAGAGCCTGATTTACCTGGATAGCTCTTTTGTCACGCTTTTTATGGGGAAATTCGGGAACGGGGATAAGCCCGAAATTCGCGTTTATGGGCTGGAATTCCTTCCGGTCTCTCCTGGTGATATAGTCGACGAGTCCTCCGATCATCGTGCCGGGGGACAACACGAGGGGTTCGTCACCCATGGCTTTCCTGGCCCCATTCAATCCGGCGACCAAGCCGGTTCCTATCGATTCGACGTATCCCTCCACCCCGGACAGCTGTCCGGCAAAGATGATCTGTCGATTTGACCCGAGCTCGAGGGTGGGAAGGAGGAAGGAGGGGGAGTTTATATACGTGTTCCTGTGCATGCTCCCGAATCTCAGAAGGTTGCACTTCTCAAATCCGGGTATCCGTGAGAAAACTTTTTTCTGCTCGCTGAATTTGAGCCTGGTCTGAAAGCCCACCAGGTTGTACATGGTGCCCTCATCGTTCTCCCTTCTGAGCTGGACAACGCAAAAAGGTCTTTTCCCCGTCTGCGGGTCCCTGAGGCCAACGGGCTTCATGGGGCCGTAAAGAAGGGTCTCCTTTCCCCTTCTTGCAATGACTTCTATCGGCATGCACGACTCGAAGTAGGCCTCATCCTCGAACTCGTGTGCCGATACACTGTCGCCCTCAACCAGTTCACGGTAAAATACGGCGAACTGCTCTTCCGTCATGGGGAAGTTGAGATAGTCGTCTCCTTCACCGTACCGCGTTGCAAAAAAACCCTTCTCCCTGTCGAGACTGTCAGCTTCCACTATCGGCGAAATGGCATCGTAGAAATAGAGGTTGTCCTCTCCCAGGAGATCCCTGATCGAGTTGCTCATCTTTTCCGATGTTAGCGGGCCCGTGGCGACTATCGTTATGCCCCCGAGGTCGGGGTGGGACACCTCCTCCCTGATAACCTCGATGTTCCTCCTCCGGTAGATGAATTCGGTAACCGCCGTCTGAAATGCCCACCGGTCAACTGCAAGTGCTTTCCCCGCCCTCACGCTGAACTTCCCGGCGATCTTGAGGAGATTCGAGCCAAAGATTCCAAGCTCCCCCTTCAAGAGCCCCTTCCCATCATGGAGGGAGAGAGAGCCGAGAGAGTTGCTGCAGACAAGTTCTGCAAAGTGGTCGCTCTTGTGTGCCGGCGTTTTTACCTCCGGCCGCATTTCAAAGAGTTTAACCTTGACACCCGCGGATGAGAGGACGAGGGAAGCCTCAGAGCCTGCAAGCCCCGCCCCTATTACGTTGACTTCCATAATCCTCAGCCGATCTTTTCCGGCAGATAAACGGTGATTCTTGCCCCATCCCTCTTGTTCCGGTCCACCTTGATAAAGCCGCTGTGTGATTGCACGATGCGAGAGGTCACTGCGAGGCCCAGTCCCGTGCCCCCTTCTTTGGTGGTGAAAAAGGGGACGAATACCTTGTCGACACAGTCGGCGTCGATCCCCGGACCGTTATCCTCCACGGTCACGCACCCGTACCTTCTTTCCTGCACGGACTTTAAATCAACGAACACCACTACCTTGCCTTCCTGCCCCACTGCCTGCACCGCATTCAACAGGAGGTTCCAGACAACCTGCTTCAGCTTTTCCGGGTCCCCCTGAACGAAAGGTTTTTCATCGACCTCGAGTGAAAAAGACACTTTCTCCCCGGAGGCGCCGGAAACCGAAAGCGCCCTGACCACTTCCTCGCAGAGACAAAAAAGATCCACCTTCTCTATGTTCCTAATATCGGGTTTGGCAAAGGTCAAAAAGTCCTTTATCAGGTTGTTCAGGCGATTGCTCTCTTTCTCTATGATTTCCAGCAGAACCCTGTTTTCAATATCGACGTTATCCCCCTCGTTTAATATCTGGGCCGAACCTGCTATGGAAGCGAGAGGATTTCTGATCTCATGGGCCAACCCCGAAGCAAGTTCGCCCAGCATGGCGAGTCTGTCTGCAAGCTTTACCCTCTCTTCCATATCCTTGATCATCGTCAAATCCTGGAAGATGAGTATTTTCCCCACTTCCCTTCCCTCGTGTTCCCTCAATGATGAGAAGGAAAAACCAAGAAACATCTGGTATCCGTCTTTCCTCCTGAACTCGAGCTCATCCCTCTCTCCCCTGTCGGGACTCCTTTCGGGGGCCATATCGAGCCCCGGCATGATCTCCACGAGCTGCTTTCCCAGCGCCTCGCTCTGTCCGATGCCGAGGATCGTAAGCGCCATCCTGTTGATGAACGTAGTCTTTCCCTTTTCATCGGTTGTTATGATCCCGCTGGCAATATTTTCTATTATATTCCGGTTGAAATCTTCGAGCACCTTGATATCGGTCTCTCTTTTTTCGACTTGTATCCTGCTTCTTTTCAGTTCATTTCCCAGGAAACCGGAGAGGATTCCGCTGAGAATGAAGCCGAAATCATTGGCCATGATATGGGTAAGAAGCTCCTGAAAGGGGACCGAGATCGCTGCTTCCCGGAAGGGAAGCTTGATGTTTCCGTAAAACTGGAAAAAGACGAGAAACGTGTAAAAGGCCGACGAAACGAGGCCAGCCGCAAACCCTCCCGCCATATACATCTCGAGGCTTCCGAGAATGATCACGATTATATAGAGAAAGCTGAAAAAACTCTCGTAGAGCCCGGTAAGGTAAACCAGCAGGGTAACAAAGCTCGCATCGGCGAGGATCTGGACGTAGCCTCCCGCTATAGATGCTTTTTTCCCCTTGATGAGAAGCCTTGAGAGGATAACGATGAGATAGCCGGCAACACCGTAGTACAGATACTTCAGGATGTGGATGAGATCAGAAGATCTGTTGCCAAAAGAAATGAATACCGTCGATACGAGCAGGGCGAATACAATAACCAGCCTGATGAGCAGGAGAATTCTTTTGTGCTGCAACCCCTCGAAAGAAAACGTCGCTGCAACCACGGGCTCTACGTTTTGCAAATGTTTTAGCCTCCCACAACTCCGGCAAGTTTGAATATGGGCAGGTACATTGCAATGACGAGGCCGCCTATCATGACCCCGAGAAAGATCATGAGCAACGGCTCAAGAAGCGATGTCATTGCTGCAACGGCAGCATCCACCTCATCCTCGTAGAAGTCGGCAATCTTCGACAGCATATGGTCGAGAGCGCCCGTCGCCTCTCCAACGGATATCATCTGCGTAACCATGGGCGGGAACACCTTTCCCTGCTCCATGGGCTCGGCAATCGTATTCCCCTCGGATATGCTTTCACGGGCAGTAAAAATAGCTCCCTCGACCACTTTGTTCCCCGCAGACTTACCCACTATGTCAAGGCTCTCCAGTATGGGGACCCCCGACGCTACCATCGTGCTGAGGGTTCTGGAAAAGCGGGCAATGGCAATCTTCAGAATCAAATCCCCGAAAACAGGTGATTTGAGCATCACTTTATCGAGAAACAGCCTGCCCTTAGGATTTTTGTAGGCCATCCGTATGAAAACCACGAACATGATAAAGGCGAGGATGAAGAGGTAAAAGTACTTGCGCGTGAAAAGAGACAGATCGATCACGAACTGCGTTACCGAGGGAAGGGCCTGGCCAAAATCCTGAAACATCTTTGAAAAGATCGGAATCACGTAGATAAGGAGAATCGCCGTGACGATCACGGCCACGGAAACGATGGTGGACGGATATATCATTGCTCCCTTTATCTGCTTCTTCAGCTTGATCGCCTTTTCCTTATAGGCCGCAAGACGTGAAAATATGGTATCGAGGATACCGCCCACTTCTCCTGCTTCAACGAGGTTGACGAACAGCTCATCGAATACCTTCGGATGCTTCCGGAGGGCATCGGCAAAGGTGGACCCGCTCTCCACGTCTTCCTTTACCTTCTCGATGACTGCCTTGAAGGCCTTGCTCGTCTGCTGGGAACCGAGAATATCGAGACACTGCACCAGGGGAAGTCCCGCGTCGATCATGGTTGCAAACTGCCTCGTGAAAACGGCAATATCCTTTTCGGGAATCTTCTTCTTTATTCCCGGTATCTTGAGCTCGAGGGAGAGGCCCTTCGGCTTGATCTTCGTGGGATAGACCTGTTGCCTTCTGAGCTGGGCCATCACCACCGCTTCGTTCGGTGCCTCCAGTTCACCCTGCAGGAGTGAACCCGTCTTTGATTTGCCTTCCCATACGTACCTGGGCATACATACCCCCAATAAAAATTTTATCTCTGGGCTGCCTGCTGACCCTGAAGCATCTGCTTGAACTCATCGGGCTCTGGCGAGCGGCCGATCGCTTCTTCAAGGGTGATGTCCCTTTTCGCATAGAGGCCAAGAAGCGACTGGTTCATCGTCTGCATGCCGAACTTCGCCTGCCCGATCTGCATCTGACCGTATAGCTGATGGATTTTCTCCTCCCGTATCAGGTTCCTCACAGCCGGGTTCGGTATGAGCACTTCCATGGCGAGAACCCTCCCGATACCGGAGGCCCGCGGCAACAGCAACTGGGACAATATCCCCTGCAGAACGAAGGAGAGCTGCGCCCTTACCTGCGGTTGCTGATAGGGAGGAAAAACATCGAGGATCCTGTTAATCGTCTGGACAGCGGAGTTCGTATGGAGCGTGGCAAAGACGAGGTGTCCCGTCTCCGCTACGGTCAGCGCAGCCTCGATTGTTTCCAGGTCCCTCATTTCGCCTATCAAAACCACGTCGGGATCCTGCCTGAGAATGTATTTCAGAGCTTTTTTGAAACTGTCGGTATCGCTGCCCACCTCCCTCTGGTTTATCACGCACTTTTTGTGCGGGTGCAGGTATTCAATGGGGTCTTCGATCGTGACCACGTGCTCCTGCCTCTCCTCATTGATCTTGTCTATCATCGCGGCAAGGGTGGTCGACTTTCCCGATCCCGTGGGGCCCGTCACCAGGACCAGCCCCCTGGGCTTTTTGCACAAATCCAAAACCACCGTCGGCAGGCCGAGCTCTTCGAAAGAAGGTACCCTGTAGGGGATCGTCCTGAAAGCGCCGGCGACGGCACCTCTCTGCATGAAAATATTTGCCCGGAAACGGGACAACCCCTTCAAGCCAAAGGAGAGGTCGAGCTCCCGCTCCTCTTCAAATCTCTGCTTCTGCGCATCGGTTAAAACGCTGTAGCACAGCTTCTTTGTCTCCTGGGGAGGGACCGGTTCGAATGGAAGGGGTGTCAACTTGCCGTCCACCCTGATGGTGGGGGGTATACCCGTCGTTATGTGGAGATCGGAAGCTCCTTTTTCCAGCATCATTCCCAAATAATCATGCAATGTCGCCATTATTCATCTCCCGTTTTAGTCTTTTGCCGAAACTCTCAAAACTTCTTCCAGCGTGGTCACCCCGTCCCTAACCTTGCCCAGCCCAGCCTGGCGGAGAGTCTTCATGCCAAAACGCATCGCCTCTTTTTTCAGCTCGATGGCTGAACCACCCCGGAGTATCATCTCCTTTATCTCATCGCGAACGGTCATAACCTCGTAAAGTGCAACCCTCCCCTTGTATCCGATGTTGGAGCACTGGTCACAACCCTTTCCCTTGTAGAGCTTGAACCCGTCGAGCATCTCTTTCTTGGCCCCCGCATCGAGGAGAACCTTCGGATTCATTTTGACCTCTTCCTTGCAGTTCTCACAGATCCTCCTCGCAAGCCTCTGGGCAAGGATGAGATTCAGCGATGATGAGACGAGAAAGGGTTCTATGCCCATGTTGAGCAATCTGCTTACCGAACTTGGAGCATCATTGGTGTGAAGGGTCGAAAGGACCAGGTGCCCCGTCAGAGCCGCCTTTATGGCAATCTCCGCCGTTTCATAATCCCGTACCTCACCCACCAGGATGATATCGGGGTCCTGCCTGAGGAATGACCTCAGGGATGCGGCAAAGGTGAGCCCTATTTCCTCTTTCATCTGCACCTGGTTTATTCCCGCGAAGCTGTATTCTACGGGGTCCTCGGCGGTCGAAATATTATCCGTGGTTTTGTTCAGCTCCGCTATCGCGGAATAGAGGGTTGTGGTCTTTCCCGACCCGGTGGGACCCGTAACGAGAACCATGCCGTAGGGCCTGTATATCGCTTCCTTGAATTCCTCGAGCTGCTTCTTCTCGAATCCAAGATTCGTCATCTCCACTTCCAGGCTCGATTTATCGAGAAGCCGAAGGACTATCTTCTCGCCGTGGAGCGTCGGCATGACGGAGACACGGTAATCCATCTCCTTTTTTTTGCCAAGCTTCAACTTTATTCTCCCGTCCTGTGGCAATCTCCTCTCGGCTATGTCGAGGTTGGAGAGAATCTTGATCCTCGAGACGATTGCATTCTTGAGCCTGAATGGGGGTTTGAGCACCTCGTACAGCACTCCGTCGATCCTGTAGCGAACCCTGAATTCCCTCTCGTAAGGCTCTATGTGGATATCGCTCGCCCTCTTTTTGACCGCATCGGTGAGTACGAAGTTCACCAGTTTGACAACGGGGGCATCGTCTACCGTCTTCTGGATCTCCTGGACATCGATCTCTTCCTCATCCTGGATGAGTTCGAATTCATCATCGAGGTCTATGATGATTTCATCCAGTTCCGAGGATTGTTCGATGTGGGTATTAACCAGTTGCAGCAGAGAGTTCTCCGAGGCAAGCACCAATTCGACGGCATAGCCTGTCTTGAAAGCAATGGCATCTACAATCGCCATGTTCGTCGGGTCGGCAACTGCAACGATCAACTTCGACCCGACCCGGTTTATCGGGAAGGCCAGGTTCTTCTGCATGAGATCTTCCGGAAGGAGCCTTACAAGGTCGGCATTCACCTCGTACTGGGACAGGTCGACTACGGGAATGTTGAACTGCTGTCCCAGGAATGCGAGAAACTCCTCCTCTGATATGTAGCCGAGTTTCACCAGAACGGTTCCTAAACGCTCTTTGCTCTTTTTCTGCTCTTCGAGAGCCGATTTCAACTGTTCCTGAGTGATCAGGTCTACCTTCAGGAGCATTTCACCGATTTTGAGACTGAGAACGGACATTTTTCATGAACCTCATTTCTTATCTAATAATGTTATTTAAATTAAGCATAATTATTATAATATTTAATCTCAAAGTCAATTAAATTAAACATCATTAATATCTCAACACCTCACGCAACTTCAAGGCATTTAGTCGCAATCTTTTTCACCATCGTGTAATCGGGCAATATTTTGGTCCAGTGCCGGAAAGCGAAAGCTGCCTGTGCTGCCAGCATCGGTAACGCGTCTATGCAAGTAAACCCCCTTTTCATTCCTTCATTTACAAGATAGGTGTTGCCCTTTTTATAAACTATATCGACAAGCGTTGTTTTCTTCTTTAACCGCTCAAATGGAAATTCTTTGAAATCTTCACGGAGGCCCAGGGCCGATGCATTCACTATCAGATTTGCCCGGGAAAGGGCCTTTTCATACTCGCCCCGCTGAAGCTTGAACACGGTGATGTCAAGACCCCGGGAAAGCGATGAGAAGTCCTTGATCAGTGTCTTGGCCTTCATGGGTGTCCTGTTTATCAACACATACTCCTTCAGCCCCTGGGTAATGAGTCCGTAGAGAACACCCCGCGCTGCCCCGCCTGCCCCTATTATCCCCACCGGTTCCGGTATGGGGCCGCCCAGTTCCCGCTCGAGGGAGTAGATGAAGCCCGAAACGTCGGTGTTGTTCCCCCGCAACCCTCCGTCAGCATCGAGGGTAACGGTGTTAATTGCACCCGTATGGATGGCTTCCTCTCCGAGCTCATTCATGAACCCGATGGCCGCAACCTTGTGCGGTATCGTAACATTCCCTCCCCGGTACGTATCCCGGAGAGACCGGAAAAATTGCGGGAGTTCATCCGCCGTCACCCGGAGAGCCTCGTAACGGGCATCGATTCCGTAGTGCTTGAACAGTGCATTATGGATACATGGACTTATCGAGTGGGAGATCGGATCTCCTATAATGAAATATCTCTCAGACATAGGGAAAAAAACTCAGGATTCCAGTTCAAGATTCCAGTAGGTGAAATCAACGATGTTCAGGAATGGCAACCACTCCTTGTGAATGGACGACTTGAAGGATACGGAGTACTCGGGGGTCCAGGCGGGCTTTGACGGCTTTTTGCGTAACCTCATGCCTGCCTCCTTCGGCAGGCGCCCCCCTTTTCTCTTGTTGCACTCCACACAGCAACAGGTCACGTTGGTCCACGAGGTATCACCCCCCATGGAAATGGGTACGACGTGGTCCAGGCTGAGCTCCCCCCGTGATAAGCGCCTGCCGCAGTACTGGCAGGTGTCCCGATCCCTCGTAAAGATATTGGCCCGGTTGAATCTCACGCCCCTCCGGGGAAACCTGTCGAAGGTAAGTATTACGATAACCCTCGGTACCTTTATGAACCGGTCGACGGTTCCTATTACCTCATCCGAGATGGACAGGGATAACTCGCTCCAGGACTTGAAATCGAAGAGATTGTACTGGGAATCGACTACCCGTGCTATCCCGCTGTAGAGAAGGCAGAACGCCCTTCGGACGCTGGTTACGTGGACAGGGTAAAAAGCTCTATTCAAGACAAGAACGGATGAATTGATCATCATAAAACCATATTGTCAAGCAATTATGCCCTATTATATTTTTTTTGAACAATTTATCAAGCAGAACCGGTAAAGACCCGGCGGATGGATGCAAGGAGCTCTTCTTCCTCTTCAGGAAAGACGGTTCTGAAATCTATGAGGAACCTTTCACCGGAAATCCTGCCGATGACCGGCGGGTCATTCAGCCGGAAGGCGAGACTCATTTCGTGGGGGGACAGGTGCTCACTCGATATGGCAAGGCACCATGTCTTGACCTTCACACCGGGAAGGGCCCCGCCGCCGCACTCCGCATCATCCTGGATTACCTCGAACCGGGCATCCGCTCCCCGGGCATGTTTGAGCGCTTTTCCTCTCATCCGGACGGCCCTCCTCCTGATCTCCCGATCGTCCTTAAGAAGCATCTTGAGAACTGGGAGCTCCCTTTTTGCAACCTCCTCGTCGAGGTAGCAGGTAAGCAGCGAGTTGAGGGCTGCAATACTCAGCTTGTCCAAACGCAGGGCTCTGGCGAGAGGGTGCTTTTTCATCACCTCGACGAGATCCTTTTTCCCGGCAATGATCCCCGCCTGGGGTCCACCGAAGAGTTTGTCCCCGCTGAAGGATACTATGTCAGCACCGCAGTCCAGTGCAAATCTCACTCCCCGTTCGTCAGGAAAGCCGTGGTGGGAAAGATCGAAAATGGAGCCGGATCCCCAGTCATACACGACGGGGATAGAGTATCTTTTTCCAAGCGCGCACAGCTCCTCGAGAGGAACTTCCTCGACAAATCCCCCCATGTAGAAATTGCTCCGGTGCACCGTGAGAAAAAGGGCCGTGTTGTCCGTAACCGCGCCTTCAAAATCGGCGATTCTCGTCCTGTTCGTCGTCCCCACCTCAACCAGTCTCGCACCGCTCTGTTCGAGGATCTCAGGGATCCTGAAGGAGCCCCCGATTTCAACGAGCTGCCCCCGGGAAACCACTGTTTCGCGCCCCCGAGATAGCGCAGAGAGAACGAGCAAAAGCGCTGCCGCATTGTTGTTGACCGACAGCGCAGCTTCACAACCGCAGATTTCTTTCAAAAGGCCCTCGACGTGGTCGTTCCTGCTTCCCCTCTTCCCCTCCGATACGTCGAACTCGAGGGCAGAGTAGGAGGATGCGATCTCGCTGATCCTCTCGACTGCAAAATGAGGAAGGGGGGCCCTGCCGAGGTTGGTGTGGATTATGATACCCGTCCCGTTGATCACCCTCGCCGGTGACGGTGACAAAAGATCGTCGAGAACCCTCCGGAAGGTGGACAGAACTATCTCGAGGGCATCCTCTTTTCCAACTATCTTCTTTTCATGAGTTATTGCTTCCCGGGTAGTGTCAACTGATTTGCGCAGCGCCCTGACTATTAGCTCCCTGCCGCGCAGTGCCAGCAATTCTTTCACGCAATCCTGCTCCAGGAGGCTGGCTATAGACGGAAGATTCTTGAGATAATCTTTTTCGGCCAAAAACAGTCACTCCCTTGCAATCCCCTCTTGCTCTGACTCCTTGATCAGAACGCTCATTCCGTAGAGCGCATTTTCCTTTACAAGTTCCTCAACGAGACCGGCGTCTTTTTTCCTGAAGGCATCGATGATATCCCAGTGCTGCTTCACCAGCCTTTCGATCTTTCCCGGAACGGACAGGCTCATCCGAAACCGCTGAAACTGTTTTTCAAGACCCTTTGCAATGATAAACAACTTTTCGTTTCCGCAGGCCTCGAGAAACACATGATGAAAGTCATTGTGTACCTGAAAAGCCCTCTTGAGATCACCCTTGCTCGCGAGCTTTTCGAGCTGCCTGTTTAGGTTTTCCATCTTCGAGATGTCATTGTCCGTTACCAACTCAACTGCTTTTTTCGCTGCAAACGCCTCGAGAACGCTTTTTAACTCGTAAAAGTCCTCAACATCCTTCCGGCTGAGCGTGGAGACGACAGCCCCTTTTCTCGGGACAACGGTAATGAACCCCTCCGTCTCGAGTTGCCTGAGTGCTTCCCTGATCGGGGTTCTGCTGATTCCGAACCTCTCTGCAAGCTCAGGCTCAGAAATTTTCGTGCCAGAGCTCAAGATGCCGCTGATAATAGCTTCCCGTATCGTATCGACGATTCTTTCTCTCAACGTCTGGTGATTTTCCAGGTCAAACTTGAGTTTCTTCAACAATTATACCCTCCCTTCCCGTACCAACTTGCCGACGACTGCCCGGAACTAAAAATTTTATTAAGTATACTGTATACATATTATTAATCAAGAGTTTTTATTTTCCCTGGTCAAACGTGAAACTCGAATACTTTCCCGGCTTCAGCGCTTATCGAAATATCGATCCTGCCCATATTCCTGATTTTATCCTCTAAATCTGTGATAGAATCGGCAGACAAACCCGTCCTGTGGAGCGATGACGGTGGACACAAAAATTCACGTGAACATGTCCCGGTCAGAAATCGAATCTGAGACGCTTCTCGCGTACCTGTCTGAGAGAGGTGTTCGGCCCGAACTCTTTTTCGACGGCAACGAGATAGAGCTCTTAAAGGAAAGAGATCTAGAAAGAATAGGGAAAACCCTGGACAAATTAGAATTGCTTCCCATAACGGTACACGCTCCCTTCGAAGATCTGAGCCCGGGCTCTTCCGATGATACAATCAGAAACATAACCCTTGGCAAGATACTCAGGGCGGTTGAAATCGCCGGGACGATTCCCGTCTTGGGGGTCGTCGTTCACAGCGGCTACAGCGACTGGCATTTTGATTTCGACGTTGAAAAGTGGCTCGATCGCGCAGTGCCGGTATTCTCGCAGCTCTGCGAGAGGGCCCTGTCCATGAAAACACGCATTTTCGTTGAGAACATATTTGAGAAAGACCCTGAAAGCCTGCTCAGCCTGAGAGAGGGGGTGGGCGCGGAAAATCTCGGTTTCTGCTTCGACCCCGGTCACGCAGCTCTCTTTTCCTCCTTACCGCCCGTAATCTGGACCAGAAGGCTCGGGGAGCACATGGGGGAGATACACCTGCACGACAACTGGGGAACCCGGGACGAACACCTCCCGCTGCTCGAGGGAAACATAAACTTCAGGGGCATCCTCTGCTCACTCAAGGAGCAGGGAATACATCCCGTCTTCACCCTCGAACCTCACACCATCGAGCACGCGAAAAGAAGCCTTAAAAATTTCCGCAGGCTTATAGACGAGATATACGGCGCACCCTGCCCAGAGACTTTTTAATGTAGGGCAGATCCTGCTTTCCCACATCACCGTTTCTGATGATGGGAGTTATCACGGGCCTTCTCATTCCATCTTCCACTTCGCTCTTCAAAACTTCCAGGAACGCGCAGGTAACCTTCGGGTCAAACTGGGTTCCGCTGCACTCGACGATCTCTTTTACCGATTCCCTGAGGTTCTTGCCACGCCGGTAGGGCCTGTCAGCGACCATCGCATCGAAGGCATCGGCAAGTGCTATGATCCGCGCGCCAAGGGGTATCTCTTCGCCCTGTATGCCGTAGGGGTAACCCTCACCGTTGACCCATTCGTGGTGGTAGAGGGCGAAGAGTGCGATGTTCGGGTCGGGAAACTTGACCTTGGAAAGGATCTTGTAGCTCACCTTCGGATGGTTCTTGACCCTCGATTTTTCCAGCCCCGTGAGAGTGCCCTTCTTGGCCAGTATCTTCTCTTCCGTAGCTATCTTCCCGATATCGTGAAGAATGCTCGCCATGTAAATGGCATTTACCGAGTCCTCCTTCAGGCTCATCGTCTTTGCAATCTCACGGGAGATCATGGCAACTCTTTCGGAATGGCCCCTGGTGTATGGGTCCTTGGCGTCAATGGCAGCGGCGAGAGCCCGTATGGTCTGGAAATACACGGAGCGCAGAGATGATATGAGCTTCACGTTCTCCTTCACCTTTGCCGAAAGACTCATGTTGAGGCCGGCCACATCAACGATCACCCGCCGGGAATGGACCTCTGCAGCGAGATAGTGGGTCATGACGTTCAAAAGTTCGAGATCCCTCCGTGCAGGATGCTCTCCGTTGATCTTCATGCCCAGCATTATGAAACCGAAAAATGTCCTGCCGCTCTTTATGGGGGAAACGAAGACTACCTCCTCAGCCTTCGGGGTGAGGCTCGTAAAGTACTCCCTTACATCTGCCTTGATTCTCGAGTTCAGGAGGGAAAAGGACGTATTCCTCCCGGTGAAATAGTTCTGCAGGTGACCGCGGAGTGCGAGTTTCTTCTCATCTATGGTGAAACCCCTCGCCACAAGATACTCGACATCCCATTCATTGAACGTTACGATTGCCCCGCGCGATACCGTCAGAGCACCAAGAACCGACCGCAGGGCAAATTTCAAACTGCTTACAAATTCGCCCTCTCTCGGTATCCCCTTCGTTAAATCCCTGACAGCCTGTATTCTATACTGTTCCCTTTTTGCCCGTCTTCTCTCTGGTGCCATCCTATGTTACCGCGCTGATTGCCGCAAGCGCATCTTCCTCGGTTTCGAAAATCTTTACCAGGTCAGACACCCCCGTTATGTCGAAAAGCTCTCTGTTGATGCGCGAGAGGTTCGTGAATGCGAGAATTCCCCCTTTCTCGGCGACTGCATCAACGATACCGATCACGATGGATATGCCCACGCTATTGATCATCTTCGTTTTTCCGAAGTTTATGACCAGCTTTAATCTTCCATTGCTCACACTTCCGTTGACAGAATCCTCCAGAGTCTCCCCCACGAGACTGTTCAGGTATCCATTCACGTACAGGACGGTAACATCTCCTTTTTCAGAGGTCTCAAGCTCAAGTTTCCGTGCCACTGTCCCCTCCTTCTTCGGTCTCGGGGGTTGAAGGTTGCTGCGGATCACCTTCCTGTTCCCTGCTTTTCTCTTCGAGATCATCCTCGGTAGCCAGGTCAAAATATTTGATCATTCTGATCGTCGTACCCCGATCACCGGTGAGAATTTCGACGTCGTCTACCAGCTCTTTGATAATCTTCAAACCCCATCCGCGATTTTTTCCCCTGGCTTCCCTCCTGATAGAGCTTTTCGGGACTTTAAATCCCTTCCCTTCGTCCGTGACAAATACCTCGAGTTTATCATCGGCAATAACATACCGTAACTTTACCAGCCCGTCCTCTGCCTCGCTGTGCTCGAAGGAGTTGATGCACGCCTCGATAATTGCCATCTTAATCCTGTCCACCGAATCACGATCAACATGCTTGAAATGGGTTATCTCCTCAACCACCTTGGCGGCGATAACTTCTGCATCCTCCCTCATCGGAATGACCAGGTCAAATTCCAGGGGCCTCTCCCCGATCTCCGCCTTTTCGACGGGCTCCCTGGCCTCCTCTTTTTTCTCCTCCGGGGCATAATCGATTTCAAAGAGGTTGAAAAGGATCTTCATCTGCTTCGTGTGGGAGAGCAATATCCCGCAGGATGCGGCAAAGGACAGCGTGGGGGAATCGACCTTCCCATCGAAGATCACCCACTTGACCAG